>NZ_BAAAUD010000040.1:0-64545 GCF_039533765.1 Streptomyces enissocaesilis
GCGCCGTGGTTGGCCAGTCTGGCCAACCACGGCGCTCAGGGCATAGGCACCGCCAGTCTTTACAGAGGCAAGATGAACCGTTCCGACTTCTCTGCCGCTCCGTTGTGAGCCAGCAGAGAGGATGGGTCTCGTGCCCAAGAAGATTGACGCAGCCCTTCGTAGCCAGGCCGTGAGACTGGTGACAGAGCATCGTTCGGAGTACTCCTCCGAGCGTGCACTGCACGTTCAGGTCGCCGAATCCCTCGGTATCTCCCGGGAGTCCGTGCGGCGCTGGGTGATGCAGCACGAGGTTGACGCCGGCCAGGTCGCGGGTGTCAGGACGGACGAGCGGGAGGAACTGCGCAGGCTACGGGCGGAGAACAAGCGCCTGCGCGAGGTCAACGAGGTACTGAAGTCCGCGACGATTTTCTTCGCGGGGGAACTCGACCCCCGAAACCGCTGATCGTGGCGTTCGCCGATCAGATGCGGGCCGCCGGGTATGCCGTCGAGTCGATCCTCACCGCCCTGAAACAGGCAGGGCTGAAGATCGCGGCACGAACCTTACGAGCCTGGTGCGCCCCAGCGGGCCCGTCCAACCAGGCCGCGGGCCGAACCGTAACTGACGCCTTGGTCGAGGACGCCGTCCGCCGGCTGGCCTTCACCACGAACGGGGCCGGTGAGCGTGTGCTGGCTCCCGAGGGGCTCTATGGCCGGCGCAAGATGCTGGCTCTCATCCGCCGCACCCTCCTGCCTGAGGCCGGGTTCGGCGCCGTCGACCGCGCTATGCGCTCGCTCGGCCTGAGTGGTGTGGTGCGCGGGCGAAGACCAAGAACGACGATCCCCAACCCGGCCGACGCGCGGGCGGCGGACCTGCTGGACCGCGACTTCACCGCCCCGGCACCGGACCGCAAATGGATCACCGACTTCACCTACGTCCGAACGTATGAGTCGTTCACCTACGTCGCGTTCATCGTCGACTGCTTCTCCCAGAAGATCGTGAGCTGGCACGCCTCGGTCAAACGGGACGTGGAACTGGTCAACGTGCCGCTGCGGATGGCCTTGTGGCGTCGCACCCACGAGGGCAACCCCGTTGGTCGCGACCAGCTCATCTGCCACTCGGATGCCGGGTCGCAATACACCAGCGTGCGCTTCACCGAGCACCTGCGCATCGAGGGCATCAGGCCCTCGATCGGCAGCGTCGGGGACGCATACGACAACGCGCTGATGGAGACGATCAACGGCCTCTACAAGTCCGAGTGCATACGCACCAAGGTCTTCCATGACGGCCCGTGGAGAACGGTCTCGGACGTCGAGTACGCCACCGCCTCGTGGGTCGAGTGGTACAACAACCGTCGCCTGCACGGAAGTCTGGGCATGATCAGCCCCACCGAGTACGAGGCAGCACACTACGCTGACCCAGAACCTTCGGCCGACTGATCACCGGCCAACAAAACACCGGCAGGAAAGTCGGAACGGTTCAAGACGCCGAACGCGGGCGAAAGCAGGCCGAGCACAGGGTCGAGAGCCTGTGAGGCTTGGCTCAGTTGGCCGAGCTGGCCGAGCTGGTTGAGCTGGTTGAGCTTGTTGGTCGCGCCAGGGTAGATCGCCATGTCGTTGTCCGACTTGGGCGGTTCGACCGCGCTGGCGGGAGCGGCAGACACTGAGATGGCGCCGACAACAAGGACGGAGGAAGCGAGCAGAGTTCGCGTGTTCATCATGCCTTGATCAACGAAGAAACCAGCATGAAGACACCGGTACATCGACCGTGCTAGGGCAGGGCAGCGCCATTGCGAGGCTCGTGCTGAGCACGGCGCTTGGCCAAGTTGGCCAGCTACCGCGCTCAGTGGCCAACGAAGGCCCGACCACATCCAGACGGCGCGTCCTCGAAGATCGACGTGCCTCATGAATCGAACACATGATGGAATTACGCTATGCGACGGACGACCCCTGATGATCTTGATCGCGCCCAAGACGAGTGGCACGCCACCTACCGGCAGCTCGCCGCGCACCCGTGCACCGCGCTCCGTAGAAGGCTGATCCATCTGTCGTCGGCGGTGTTGTTCCATCCACACTGGCAAGGGCAGCGGTCAGCGGGCTGGGCAGCATTGCACGGAACACGCCACGGCCAACCCATCTCCTGACCTGTCTCGGGTCTGGAGCATCCGCAGTCGATGGGCGTTGGGTGCCGGCCAGGGCGAACAGGCTGCCTCCGGCGGGTCCTCCTCGGAGGGGGTGGGGGCTGGTTGGTCGGGTGCCGCGCCGTCGTGGTGCAGGTGGTGAAGGCGGGGTTCCCTCCTCGGCCGGACACCCCAAGGGGCGTACCAGGAACCCGGACACGGCGTCCAGGCNGACCGAGGAGGGAACCCCGCCCAGGCCCGTTGTGGCCGGGCCCGGCCGGGCGGGTGCGGGCCGTGGGGTGTGAGAAAAGGCCAGGTCGGAGCCCATATCCGGGTTGACTCGAACCCCTAGAACGTGGTTTAATTAGTGATGTCGGAAGGGGAGGGCAACCCCCGACCGACATACGGCAGGCCGACCGGCCGCCGACAACCCCTCTCACCAGGAGACAAGCGATGAACACGCCCCTTACCGTCGCAGAGTTGGCCCACCCGATCGTTCTCGAACTCGGCGGGAACTGGCGACCGCAGCCCGCGCGCCATGGCGTTCAGGAGCTGGATCACGCCGCCACCTTCACCCACCTGGACGGCCGACAGCTTCACCTCTCCGAGCGGTTCGACGACCCCGGTCACCTGCACATCCGAGGCGCGTTCCCCGCCACCGACTACCCGTTCCGCAAGGGCGAGCGCGACACCGTCCGAGTCGCCGTGACCGAGGACCCGGCGGACATCGCGGCCCGGATCGCCGCCGACCTCATCCCCGCTCACCGTGAGGTTCACGAGCGGGTGGCCGAGCACAACCGCGCACAGGCCGAGATGCGGCGGGATGTCGAGGAGGCCGCACGCGATCTCTCAGCCCGACTCCCCGGAGCGCGAACCCGAGTCGACGGCACAACTGCCTTTGTCTACATGAATCTTGAGCCGGGAGAAGTCCGTATCGGACTCGACGGCGACACTGTGAGCCTCGTGCTCAACGACGCGCCCCGGATCATCGCCGACGCCGTCGTATTCGCGGTGAGTCGATTCCTTCCCCACGTTCAGACCCCCGAGGGTGAGCGCGGCGAATACGTCGACGGATACGCCCTCTAACCTCCCCCATGTTTCCCGGCGGCGCGCTCCCGTAGCGCGCCGCCCCCACAGCAAAAGGCCCCGTGATGAGCGCCGACGTATTCACAATCGAGCCGCAATGGATCGTGCAGGCCCCGCACCTCCGGTGCACCCTCAAACGCGCCCTTGCGCTCCAGGCCACACAGAATGTGTGGTCCGGTACCGAGCACATCAACAACGCCGTAGCGATGGCCTACGGTGATCAACTCCCGGACTCCGGCCGATGGGAACTGACCCGTTCCCAACTCCGCACACTTAAAATTGCCATTGAGTGGCGCAGGGCCACGCGCGCGGCCAGCGACAAGAAGACCGCCCCCGATATTCTCGAACGCTGGACGCGAATAGAGGACGAGGTCATATTGATCAGAAACTCATGGGGTTCTCGTTCAGGACGTAGCGGACGTGCGGGCCGCCGAAGTAACCGCGGACGATGTGTGGCTGACGTTGCCGCCGGCGGAAGAAGCGGCGGGTTTCCGCGGCGAGTTCGTCCCGGTTCCGGGCTCGGTGCTGCCGGGGCAGGCTGTGCTTGAGGTCGGCGTTGACCAGCTCATCGGGGTTCAGCTCGGGCGAGTACGGCGGCAGGAAGTGCAACTCGACGGCGTCGGGGTGGGCGGCGAGCCAGTCGCGGACCTTCTTGGACCGGTGGGCGGAGTGCCCGTCGACCACGAGATGGACCTTGGTCTCGAAGTGGCCGGCGAGCCGGTCCAGGAAGCGGCACATCACCGCGGCGGTGAAGCTCTCGGTGAAGACCATGAAGTGCATCCGGCCCTTGGTGCTGATCGCCGACATCGCGTTCATGGAGAACCGGTTCCCGCTCCGCCGCACCACGGGCGTCCTGCCCTTCTCACCCCAGGTGCGGCCGGTGACCTGATCGGACCGGATGCCGACCTGGTCGGCGAAGAGGATTTCGCCGCCGTCCTTCTTCGCCTTGGCCCGGATCTTCGGCCAGGCCTCCTGATGCCAGCGCGCCACGGCCTCGGGGTCCTGCTCGACGGCCCGCTTGTCAGGGCGCTGGAAGGACAGCCCCCACCGCTTCAGGTACTTGCCCACCCCTGGCTCGGTCAGCCGCACCCGGTACAGCTTCGCGATCAGGTCACCGACCAGCCGCCGTGTCCACAGCTGCCCGCTCAAGCCCACGTCGCAGGGCCGGTGATCGAGGACCGCCTGCCGCACAGCGGCCTGCTCGGCATCCCCGAGCACCTGATGCACCCCGACCGGCTTACCCCGCGGCAGCATGACCAGCGCCTCCCGGCCGCCGGCCCGCCACTTCGCCCACCACCCGTCGACTGCCTTCAGCGACACCCCGAAGACTGCCGCCACGTCTTCACGGTCCCGTCCCGCCACCAAGGCGGCCACCGCCCGCAGCCGAAGGGCCTCCTGCGCCGACGGCGACAGATGCCGCGCGTCCCCCACCAAATCGCTCACACCCCACCAACGACCCAGAACCCAAGCCGTTTCGGATCAATAGCCGCATACCGCGCCGTGAGCAACGAAGCAGGGTTGTACTGGATTTAGTGGGTTGCCGATCATCCAAAAACGTGGTTTAATTAGTGGTGTCGGAAGGGGGAGGGCAACCCCCCGACCGACACCGTGGGGCCAGCCGGCCCCGGACGATCTCTCACCAGGAGGACTGCGACATGCCCCGTAAGCCGAAGATGACCGACGAAGAGCGCCGGGCCTACTCCGCCAAGATGCGCGGTGAACTCGAAGCCGTCATGGATCGCGCGTACGGCGCGATGGTCGGCAGCGAAGAATTCTGGGCCGCCGTCATGCGCACGGCCGCGAACCTGACCCACCCGGA
Source organism: Streptomyces enissocaesilis (assembly GCF_039533765.1). NCBI lineage: Bacteria > Bacillati > Actinomycetota > Actinomycetes > Kitasatosporales > Streptomycetaceae > Streptomyces > Streptomyces enissocaesilis. The sequence goes on from NZ_BAAAUD010000040.1 coordinate 5,002, forward strand.
CCGCGACGACCGCAGCCCCACCAACTGCATCGCCATCGCCGCCCAGTGCCCGAACGCCACCCACGTACTCAGCTCCGGAGACTGGCGAAAGGCCGGACGCTTCCCGGCCAAGGGGTCCACCTCCCTCCGTATCTGGACGCCGATCAAGCGCCGGACCGAGGATGCTCAGGAGGCCACCGCCGCAGCCGCCGACGGCGGGCAGCGAGAGGCCACCGGCGAGGCCGCCGAGAGCCAGGGGCGCAAGGTGTCCGGCTTCAAGGCCGGGCCGGTTTTCGACATCAGCCAGACCGACGGCGACGCCTACGAGCCGCCCGCCGCCGCCCCGCTCGCCGCCGAGGTCATCCGCGATGTCCTGGTGAACCAGTACCGCGACCAGCACCACGAGGACCCCGAGCAGGCCGGAGGGTTCGACTTCACCCAGGACGCCCCCGACAGCGCCGTCCGCATCCTGCTGTACGGCCACGCGTGGCGACGCATCACAGAGGCGGAAGCCCCCCTTCCGGGGCAGCGCGCCGCCGAAGTTGCCTCAGCCGCCCACGTTGCCGCGCTCATCCTGAACGTCGCCCCAGGCCCCGCCGTCATGCCGCCGCTCGCGGGCATCATCACCCAGGAGAAGAAGCCCCCGGTGCATGAGTCCGCCGTCCGGGCCATCGAGACCGGCCGCGCCATCGCCCGCGCCGTTACCACGGCCGCCGAGCGCCGCCGCGAACTTGCCGTGGCCGGTTGACCCAGACCCAAGAACATGGTTTAATTAATGGTGTTGGAAGGGGGAGGGCAACCCCCCGACCGCGACACCGCCGCCGGGGCCGACCGGCCCCGGCGGAATCTCTCACCAGACAGGACACGACATGCTCACCACCGACAAGAAGCCCACCGTCCAGGACTTCCCCACCGCGACGCTCGTGATCGGTGGCCCCTGGTTCCGGGGCCACCAGCTCGACACCCGCCCCGCCGTCGTCGTCGGCCCGTTCGGCGGGCCGGAGTTCGCGGACGAGGCCACCATGTCCGTGGTCTGGTTCTTCACCCTCGGTGCCCCGCAGCCGGGCGACAGCGTCCAGGCGATGTTCCCGCACGAGCTGGCCCCGCTTGACGACACGCTGACCACGATGCACCAGGACACGTTCCGCGACATCGTCCGCAGCCTGCGCCGGGGGCGATTCGCCTACGACGACGGGGACGCGCTCCGTGCCGCCGTCCGCCAGGCATGGCGCGAGCGGGCCGGACTGGCCGACGCAGACCCGGCCGCCCGGCACACGCTCCACCGCAGCTGACCAAGGCCCCGCCGGTCCGGGGGAGGGCAACCCTCCGGACCGGCAGGCCCCCAGCACCCCAGCGGACACCCCTTCGGGGCGGCAGGACAGGTCCGGTGCGTTCACCGCCGCCGGCCGACTCCGCCGCAGGCGGCTCCGCCGACCGACGACGGGCACCGGACCGCAGCGGACGCGCCCCGCGGGGGCGCGGCAGCCCCTGTCGTCGCGCAGGCGCGACGACCCGCGAGCCGATCGTCCCTCACGGCCCGCGCCGGTGGTGCAGCGCCGCTACCAACGCACGGTCCGCCCTGCGGACGGACCAAACTCTCACCAGGAAAAGCCAGTTCAGTGACTATCGAGATCACCCACACCCGCCGAGAAGGAACCCTGATCGAGGGCACGAGCCGTGGCGACGGATCGGCCGAGATCCTGCGACTTCGCGAGTACGGCCGGACCCAGAGCCAGCCCTTCCGCTGGAGCAGGAACCTTGACTGCTGGTACCTCCCGCAGAGCCGTGACCACGCCACCTACACCCCCTCGCTCGAACTCCTCGCGCAGCGACTCCGAGACGCGGGCTTCGAGGTCACGTTGACCATCGACAACGCCGACCGCCGATCGTTCTCCGACGCCGAGAAGGAGCGGGAAGAGAAGGCCGAAGGCCGGGCGGAGAGGTTCGGCGGATACGCCGCCAGCGCCGCCCAGAATTCCGAGGCCGCGTGGAAGTCGAGCCACGAGATATCCGAGCGGTTCGCCTTCGGTCAGCCCATCCTCATCGGACACCACTCCGAGGGCCGCGCCCGCCGTGATCACGCGCGGATGGACAACGCGATGCGCAAGAGCATCGGCGAGAGCGACCGCGCCGCCCACTGGACCGGCCGGGCACAGGCCGCCGCGAACTACGAGCGGTTCAAAAAGGACCCCGGCCGCACGCTACGCCGTCTCGACAAGCTGCGGGCAGACCTCCGCGCGGTCGAGAAGTGGCAGCGCGGCGAGTCCGCCAAGGGGTTTTCCCGGAGTCCGGCAGACCCCGAGCTGGAGACCGAGCACCAGGAGCTGACGGAGGAGATCGCCCACTGGGAGCAGGTCATCAAGGACGCCGAGGCCGAGGGCTTCAAGATGTGGTCGAAAGCCGACTTCACGCGCGGGGACTTCGTTCTCTACCGAGACACCTGGTACGAGGTCCTGCGGGTCAACCCGAAGTCGGTGACGATCCCGCACATTCACAACGGCGTCGGTCAGCGCGTCGTTCGCGCGGCGGACAACCGTCACGACGGCTGGACCTGGACCGCTCCCTACGACGACGTGTCCGGGCGCAAGAGCGCCGACGAGATGCAGCAGTCGACTCGGGCCGCGGCCGCCGAGCACCAGGAGCAGGCCCAGCAGGCCCAGCAGGCCCCGCCGATCAAGAAGCCGGTACCGGCGGCTGAGACGTGCCCTACCAGTCACCCAAGCCCATGGCACGCGAAAGCGCGCCGCTGGGCTCTCTGTCAACACGCCCCTGAAGGGAGGTCGACCCCGGCGACGGCCCCCGCTGAAAAGGCAAACGGGCAGGAGGGCATGGCACTGGTGCTCATCACCTCGAAGAACTCCCGCCGCTCCCGCAAGCGCGCCTTGTGGGCCATGACCCGCCGCGAGGCACAGGCGGTGTGCGGCGACCCCCGCACCTCCGGCCGCTCCTACATGCTCACCTGGACCGACAGGCCCGGCACCGAAGGCGCCGACTGGGAATGGGTCCCGGACAACGGCAGCCACGCCCCGGTCCTAGACGAGCTGGGCATCATTCCGCGCCGTGAATGGACCGCCGCCCCGCAGGCCCCGGCCGAGGCCGCGTAACCAAGCCCCCACCCGTCCCCCGGCGGCCGAGCACGCCGGGGGACGGGCCCCTCTCTCACCAGAACAGGGCACCACCATGACCACGCAGCTCCTCGAACGACCCGCGACCCTCACCGTCCCCGACACCGAAGCGGGCAGGCTCATCGTCCCCGCGACCGAGGGCAGCACCACCGTCCCGACGTACCGCGTCGGCGCCCCCGACATCCAGTGCCGATACCCCGTGATCGTTGGCGAAGACCAGGTCATCGGCCGCGCCTACAGGTGGCACCGGGATTGGCTCGTCCTCACCACCGAGGGCGAACGCAACCTCCGCCGTCCGCCCAAGGGGACCCCTGGCACCGACATGGCCGCCACCCATCTCGCGGAGGAGTACGCCGCCGGTCGGATCGGCGCCGTCCCTCTGGACCAGGTGCTCGCCGAGGCCCCCACGCCGTTGTGCGGGCCGGTGCCTCTCCTGCACCCGCGGATGCCGGTCAACGATCGCAACATCGAGGGCGCGCAGATCGCGTTCGCGGGACTCCGGGCCCACCACTGGCGGGCAGTGCTCACCGGGTTCCCCGGCAGCGATAACCACTGGTTCCTCAGCTGCGAATTGTGTGACTGGCAAGGCCCGAAGTTCTGGAGCCACTTGCGCGGACGCAACGGAGAGCCGCCGAGCGCGCGCCGTCACAAGGGCGGGTGCATCGGAGAGGACAAGGTCCGCCGACTGATCCCCGCCTACCACTAGCAGCCGACCGAGGGGCGGCGGCAGCGCGCCGCCGCCCCCGCTCTCCCGAAGGACAGCACCGTGCCGACCCGCCATACGCCCGAAAGCATCGTCATCGCCGACACCCCGGCCGCGATCCTGGAATGGGCCGCCCGCCACATCGAACACGTCGGCATCCACCAGGGCACACGCCTGTTCGCCGGTCCGGGCCGTACGGCCACGTTGCCGTGCTGGCCGCGCGGCGCCCTCGAAGTCGCCGCCGGCCACGGGCGGGGAGCCGCCGACCGGACGTACGACTGGGACCGCATCGACCTTGCCCGTGTCCAGGCGTTCGCCATCCTCGCGGAAACCCTCACCGGTCACCCCGTCGCCGCCGACGACCCCGCCGCCAAGGCCCTGCACCGCGAGGCCATCGACCGGTGGAGCAGCGAGCCCGGCCGTACCGCCGCCGACGCCGCCCACGCGTTCCGCACCGCCGCCGCCCGCGCCGAACACGCCCTGTTCTAACCCCCGCCGCCCGCCAGCATCCCGAGTCATCGAAGGCCCACACGATGGACGAGACGACAGAAGACCGCAGCACCACCAGGACGCCGAGCCGCCGAGGAGCCGCCACCCCCAGCCGGGACGGCGTCCACCGGCTCAGCGTGCCCCTCCACCCCCGGCTCAGCGCGACCGAGCTGATCCGCGTACTCCTCGCGGCCCCGGGGGAAACCGACCTCGCCGCCCTCGACCCAGTACAGGTCCGGTCGCTCATCGCCGACGTGCTCACCCAGCACGGCTATGACGTGCTCGACCGGTCGCCGTACTACCCGGAGCTCGACCGTCACCGGGACGCCCGCCGCGCGGTGCGCCGCGCGTACGGGACCCGGTTCCTCGACGCCCCCGACGAACAGGCCGCGCTCGCGGACCCGCTCCGCGAAGTCCTTGCCGCCGGAAGCAGGAAGCCGTGACCGCCACCGTCGCCGAGCTGACTGGAGCACGGGCACGGCAGACGTACTACTGGCGAGTGCGCAACGCGCGGACGCGCCACCGCCCGGAAAGCGCCGGGCAGGCGTGGCACATACAGGCCGGACACCCCGGCGGCGCGTACTGCGACCTCGGCCACGAGCTGGACCCGCCCTCACACCACGCGCCGACCCTGCTCGCCCGCAGCCGGCCGACCGGCCGCCGGGGGCACGAGCAGGAGTTCCGCGGCGGGTGTCTCGCGTGCGAGTGGGAAGGCCCCGTGTACTCCGGCGACGGGTTCGGGGACGGTGACAACGAGGCGGTGGAGGACGCCCACGACCACTGTTTCCCCGGCTGGAGGAGGCTGCCGCCGATCACCACGGTCGAGGACCGATGGGCCGTCCCGCGGAGCCGGAGCCGCTGGGCTCAGCTCACCGCCCAATACCCGCCGGGCTGGATCAACCAGTGCGCCCCCGTCCTGGCCTGGAGCCGGTACCGCCGTGAAGCCCACGCTCCGCCGCACGCGGGACGCCCCCGCTACGAACTCCGCGTCACCCGGCCACCGAGCAACCTGGGCCACCACCCCGCAGACCAACGGGCCCTCTTCTGATGACCGCCGTCCTCCGGATCAGGGCCCCGCCCCACTTAACCCAAAGGTGGTTTAATTACTCCGCCATCAGCGGAGCGGGCAACCTCCGACCGGCCGAGCGTCCCACGGGGCGCCACGCACCCCAGACAACAAATGACGGCCAGCGCACAAGGGCAACAAGGCGCTGGCCGTCGGTGTCTCTCACCAGAAAGACCACACCATGCTATGTGACCGACACCCCGACTGTCCCCAGCCCGGCGACATCGCCCAGCTCACGAGGGGTAACAGCATCGGCGCCGATCAGGCCGACACCTTCGTCATCGTCGAGGACTTCCCCCCGACCGGCCGACACCTCGTGCTCAACCTCCCCGTCGACCACCCCGACCGCGCCGACTGGGCCGCCGCCGTCCCCCTGGCGGACATAGCCACCCTCACCCGGCTCGAACCGGCCGGCAGCCGTACGTGGACGCCGGCCCCGGACCCGGACGAACCCGAGTGACCCCGCCGAGCGGGCACGACCCCGACCAAGAACAGGAGACGACCGTGTCCTCCAAGACCGGCCGCACGCTCTACTCACGCGCGGACCTCCGCAAGGTCCACGGCATCAGCGAGCCGACCCTTCAGAACCTCTGGACCGACCGGGAGAACAACGGGCACCCGCCCGTCGCGGACACCACCGACGGCGTCATGCACTGGGACGGCGACGTATGGGCGAAGTGGCACCACGAGCTTCAGCGGCAGCGCGCCGCCGCGAACACCACCAACCCGCCGAAGCTCGACGGTGACCCCGAAGAGATGGTGGGCCCGGCCGAGGCGGCGAAGATCTGCGGGTTCGCCGACTCCGCCACCGTGTCGCACTACGTCAAGAACCCGCCCGAGGGGTGGCCGGCACCGGATGACTGGGACGAGCTTCCTACCCGGCGCCGCCCGAAGTGGAAGCGCTGGCGGCTGTGGCAGTACCTTGCTGACCGCAAGGGCCGTGGTCACGCCGGCGGACGGCCCGCGGGTCGCCGCGGACTGGCCTACCCCTACCAGGGAGACGAGCGGCTGACCCTCGCCCGGCAGGCCATCGCGGCGAACCCCAGCGCGAAAAACGCCGAGCTGATCCCGCAGCTCCAGGAGCAGACGGAAAAGACCTACTCCCGTCCGACCTGGAACCTGATCCTCAAGTCCGCCCGCGAGCACCCCGAGGAGTGATCCGTGCCCGACACCCGCTGTCCGCGCTGCGGCGGCCCGCTCGGTGAACGACCCGCACGTTCCCGGCTGACCAGCGACCGCGAGGTCTTCATCTGCACCACGTGCGGTACGGAGGAAGCCGTGCGCGAGGCCCACGGTCAGGCGCCGGTGCCGTTCGGCGAGTGGCCCCTGAACACGTAGCCGTCGGCCGAGCCACACGGCCAGCATGACGAAGGTCCCCGCTCCGACCCGGAGCGGGGACCTTCGTCATGTCACCAGGCGCTTGCGGGTCGGCAGGGCCCAACCAAGACCGCTCGACCCGACCGCGGGCGACAGATCAGCGGCTACGAGCCCCCCACTGGTCGGGAGCCCGCTCCGCCCTCCGGCCGATCGCCCGGGTGCGGGGGCGGAGTCTGACGTCCCGGTCCGCACCGGTTCTCCGCGTCGCCCCGTACGCCGGGGAGTCCGAGGCCATCCAGTACGGGCCCGACAACTCGGCGAACCGGCGGGAAGCCGCCGGATACGAGGTGTGCTCCATACGCGGACCAACGGCTCAGCGCCGCGTAGGCACCGCACCGACATCGGATCGTCATGCCGCCTCAGCACGTACGGCACCCCAGCCCACGCACCTCGCACAGAGGTAACAGTCCAACAGGACACCAGGCTCCAGGAGCCTGATCCAGGAGGAACCAGGCTGATTGTCCGGTGATGCTGGAAGTTGCGTCCGCCGGCGCGGCTGACCAGCGGGGGGAGGGGTGTGTCTTCACGGCTCACAGCGAGAGTGTGCGGACCAACCTTGCGGATCCGACGAACAGCCACTTTCCCGGACGCCCCTCCGTGGCCAAAACCTCAGGAGCCCGCAAGTAGCTCGTCCACCCGCTGGCACGTCCGCAAAATGGGTCTGCAACCGCAGACTTCGAAGTTGTCCCGTCCCGCGTAACGGGTTGTGCGTAGAGAAGAACTAGCACTGCGACCAGAAGATGGGCAGGACGGTGGAATTTTGCCGCCCTGCCCGATCCCGCCCGCCATCTACGCCTGCGCTGGCTGCTGCTGGCAGCCAGGGTGGTTGCCTGGCTTCTGGATGCCAGCGCACGCGGTCGTGTACTGCCCAGGTCGATCCGCCGTATCAGTGGGGGTCAGCGGCGGCCGATGACGCCTGCGAAGGCGGCCAGGGAGACGGTGCCGGTCTTCTTCGCGGCGCTTCCGACGGCACCCCAGCTGCCGATGGACTGGCCGTAGTTCGCGGTCAAGGCGGTTCCGGTAGCTGCGTTCTTCGGGGCGGACATGTCCGTGCCGGCTGCCATCTCCACGACCAGCGGGACCTGGGTGGAGAGGTTGACGGAGCCCTGGAGGACCTTACCGGCGATCTTCCCGGAGGTGGTGGAGGTCCCGACCACCCTCGCGCCCTTGGTGCCGATGTAGTTGAAGACGGTCGTCGCCTCGGACGCGCCGCTTCCGCCGGTGGTGGCCAGGAACGTGCGGCCGGCGGTCTTGGAGACCACGCTGGCCTTGGACACCGCGCCACCGGTCATGCCGATCGTCTTCATGGCGACCCGCCCGGCCTTGAGGCTCTTGGCGACTGCGCCGATCCCGGGCAGGGCTGCGAGGGCGTCGGCGCCGAGACCGACGAACGTCATCGCGTCCCAGTCGCCCTTGATCGACTCGTTCACGGTGTGCGCGCCGAGCGAGGCGACGGCGGTCACGACGGCGATGGGCCCCGCGATGGGCGTGAGGACGGGGATGAGAGCCAGGACGCCGGAGACCGCGGCGACGATGCCGAGGATGTCGCCGAAGAGTCCCCAGAAACCGCCGCCCTGTTCGGCGGCTGCGGCTTGGGCCGCCTTGCGCGCGGCCTCCGCCTTGAGCCACTCGAACTCCTGGCCCCGGGTTTGGATGACCCGGGTGAACTCCCGGTCGGTGAGCAGGCACTGGAGCTGGAACTCGGCCTGGAGGGCGATCGCGGTGTCGATCAGGTCGTAGAGGTAGCCGTCGGGGATCCGGTCGCGCGCGTAGCCGTTGTCCTTCAGCCGCCAGTAGTTGCCCGTAAAGCTCATGCCGCCCATGGCGAGGGAGTGGTTGGGTCCGGTGTTGCGGGCGATCTCCGGGTGCATGAAGGACATCACACCCTGCACCGATTCCCGCAGCGCGTACATGTCGTGCTGGTCTGGCGGCCACGGTGACTCTTCGGAGGGCTCCCATTCCCGCATCTGGGTGGACTGCTTGTCCAGGTCTGACCGGAGAGAGTCGGTGAAGGCCTTGGCCTGGGAGGCGGCTTCCGGGTTCGACTCCAGGTACGCGCGGTACTCCGTGTCGAGACGGCGCAGCGCGGAGAGGATCTGGTTCTCCTGGAAGACGAACATCCGCAGCAGCTGGTCGATCTTGTAGCGCTCGACGCTGGTCAGGGCGTTCGGGTCCCAGCCCCAGATCTTCATCGCCACCGACGCGTCGTCGGTGTACATGTTCAGTTCCGAATGGACCGCGCCGACGAACTTGTCGCTGCCCGGGTCGAAACCGAGGCTGTAGAGGGGTGAGCTGATCTGGTACGAGATCTTCATGGCAGGGAGGTCCCTTCTCAGGCAGCGGCTTCGGCGAAGGCGATGGTCTTGCAGACCTGGCCGATGATCTCGACGCAGTTGTCCCACTCGGCGATGTTCTCGGTGGCGATGGCGAAGTCCGCCATGGCAAGGCGGCCCGGGATGGGCACGAACACATGGAGCTGGCGCACGATGGTGGCGCCTCCTCCGTCGCCGAGGAGGTTCACCGGCCGCTCGACCTTCCGGTCCTCGGTGAGCAGCACGGCGGGGCCGGCCTTCAGGCGGACAACACCGACCTCGGCGTCCGGGTAGAGCGCCCCCATGGTGCGGGCCAAGCGGTGCACGGTCAGCTCGTTCGACAGCTCGGCAGGGCGGGCGGTCACGGTCAGGGTCACCGAGGAGAGCTTCTTCTTCGGCTCCTCCCGCGAGGGCCCGGACAGCAGGGTGCCCGCGTAGACGGCCCCCGCCGCGCTGAGCATCTCGTACATCGATTGCTGGGACAGGACAGCGTGCGCGATGTCCTCGTCCGACGGCTTCGGGTCGACCATGTTCAACCGCTCGATCAGCCGGTTGGTGTTCACCTCGGCGGAGACGGCGAAGTCGATGTCCTGGAAATGCTCCGGCACTCCGAAGCTGAGCGGCAGATCGATGGTGACATCGGGCACTGAGAGCGCTCCTGACAGATCGGGAAAGAGCAGAAAGCACGGACAGCCGTCACAGGAACGACCCGTGATCACCGTCGCGGCTTCGCCATCCTCGGCACGTTCCCGGAAGCCGGACAAGACATCGGATCCGGCCACGCACGCGTGACGGCTCGTTCCGAGCCCAGAAAACCCCGTCAAATCCGGACCACATCCGGGACGCAGAGACCTCCGCCGCCGAAGAATGTCCGGATCTACGCCCACCTCACGCGGTGGGCATCCCTGCCAAACGCGGTGGCCAGCGCAACTGCGGGTCGATCCTCAGCGACGCCTTCAGCGGTGCACCCTCAACCATTCCCGGCCACTGCCGATGTCGCGGGTTTTCGGCCGGCCTTGAGACAGATGTCATTGCTGCTCCCGAACCGTGGGGACGCGCACGGCGGACGGTTGCAGGACTGGGAGGAACGTGTGCCTGGTGAAGGACGACACCGATGCGGCCGCCAAGCGCGCCCTCTACCGCGGAGGCGACCGAGTTGCCGGACTGGCACCACTCCCACGGCCACGACCTGGTCGTGATCGAACACGCCAAAGCCAACACCGGCGGCATGGACTGCTTCCTTTCCGAACGCGACGGCACCGTGGTGGGCCTGGTCTCCGCCCTGGCGATGCCGACCTGGCTACGCGAAGGAACCTGATCACGCACACAGCACATCGCCGCAAGGGCACCGGCCGCGGCCGGGCCATGGTCCGCCTTCTGGCCCAACGAGCCCCCGGCAGGGCACGCGTGGTGTGTGCCTGTTTGCGACTGCCGGCAAACCCGGGGAGCGCCTCCACCGCGCCACCGGCCTGCAACCGGTCGGCAGCGAGACCGAATGGTCCAAACCGCTCCCGTGACAGAGCCGAAGCCCGCTCTGCTGACCACAATCCCCTTGAACGGCGCAGGTCACGTCGCAGGCGGTGCAGGAGAACGCGGTCGAAGGCGCGGTGGAGGAGTCCGCTGGGCTTGCCGGACTGGTCTTCACCCCCCAGCCGCACACCGAAACCGGGAGAACGGCCACGGCTCTCCGGTTCGCCGCGGCTTTCGAAGACCGAGCAGCAGTGGCCATTGCCCGCCCCGTCGGTGGCGAGTGCGAGAGTGGATGATGCCCGGCGGCGCCCATCCACCGAAGCCGATGCCGCCGCCGGACCTTGCTAGATGCTCAAGATCACCGACGTAGCACCAATCGCTAATCCGTTGTCGGGGCCGGGGTATCAGCGGACGAGCGTCCACTGCTGCTTGGGCTCACCGGCCGTGCACGGATCCACGACCACGGTTCCGTCCTGGTTCGCCCAGCACAGCTCGCCACCCTCCTCGTCCTTGACGTCCAGCTTGATCTGCCCTGTGCGTTCCCCTGTGTGAGTCCAGCCCTGCCCCCCACCGATGCAGGGACGAGCCACGACGAAGTCCTGTTCGTTGGTCGCACACAGGCTGCCGGACCTCAACTCATGGCTGGTGGGGTTCCAGGACCAGGAAGGCACGGGATCGGCGCTGCAACTGCCCAGGCGCACCACGGAAGCCAGGTCGTCCCCGTCGATACGGGCACACGAGTTTCCTTGTGTGATCAGCGACGGTGCGTCAGGGTCGAACGCGGCGGCGGACGGGCCCGCGCCCAAGGCCAGCACGGCGGCGCCGGTCGCCGCGAGAACAACAAGGAGACGGCCCGGCGTGCGGGTCGGCGTCAGGTGTGATGTCTTCATGCACCGCTAACGATCACAAGGCCTGGCGGTGTCGTCCCCACAGCACCTTGACATCCCTACGATCCCCGGCAAAGGCCGAAACCCGACGGCACAGGCGAACAACGACCACAGGATGAACCCGCGAGAGGATCGCGGATTGCTTCAACCACACCTGATCACTGAGAGGCGCCGCCGCCCGAGCAGCAGCGAGGCGTCCACCGCCTTGGTGCCCACCGGCCGCAGCACCGCCGCGCCGATGGTGCGGGTGGCGACCTCGACCGCGATCGTTAGATCTGCCCGCGCGGTCACCCCGAGTCCAGGACCACCATGACGTCCAGCGGGTGGAGTCGATCTGCACCTGTTCTCCGGGCCGGTCCGCGAACGTCGGCGTGAACGGCCCCGCCGACCGGTTCGCCGTCTGCCGCCGCGTGACCGCCGAACCGAAGGCGTGCCGTCCCGTGGCGAGCGCGTCGATAACCTTGTAGAGGGTGCGCGTGCTCGGCAACGGCACCACCCCCTCACCGTGCGCGGCCTCCACCGTTTTGATCACGCGGCGGATCAGCCGCGACCGTGTGCCGGTCGAGACGTTCGTCTCGCCGTCGAGCACTTCGCGGATCGCAGCCGCCAGCCGGGCATCCCGTGGCCTGCCACTGCCGCGTCGTGCGCTGATCCACCAGCCCCCAAAGCCCCTGCTCCAGGTAGCGCGACCGCCTGCCCTCCACTGTCCGCAGGCTCACATCCAGCTCGGCTGCCTTCGCCAACATCCGTTCGGTAAGTGACCGCGTCACCGGGTCGTACTCCAGCCGGACAGGTGTGCCCGGCTCGACGCCGGGCGGCAGCCCGGTCTCGATCTCGACTACGTGCCGCTGTCACTCGACCGCCGCCGCCCGCGCCGGCTCCGGCAGCGTCTCCAGGAGACCGAACGGCTCTATCCCCGGCAACGGCTCCTCTCCGGTAACAGCGAAGTCCGGCGCCGCCACCAGATAGGAGGCCAGCACCACCGAATCCATCCCGGCAGCGGACCGCAGCCGCACCGCCGTTCCAGCCAGCGCCACCACCTGATGCTCGCCGTCGTGAAGGTGACCCCAGTCGCCAGGCCGCAGCACCGAGCCCCTCCCCGCGGTCACCGGTTCCGCCCCCGGGGAGACCAGCGAGCCGCCGTGCAGGGGCACCGACACGTCCACCGTCGGTTCGTGCGACCACAGCAGGTGGAAGAGCATCGAACTTGGCCACGTTCCGCGGGCCGCGGCGTTCGGCCGGGCGGCAGTCGACGACCACGGCCGTCCCGTCGTCGCGATGGGCGAAGCAGTCCGGCGCGTGCGAAACCGGCCTCCCGTTCGCCACTGTCCCGAACAGCCAGAACGGTTGCGGGGACCAGCTACCCCAACCCCTCACCACAAGGTAGATCTTCAGCCCGCAAGACTCCCCGCAAAATGAAGCTTCACTCCGCAGCTTTCGACGTCACAGGACACTGATCCTGTCCTTTCCCGCGGGAGGCTGCATCGCTCGGCGACCGTGACCAGCGGGGTGAAGGAATGAGTTGGATGACCGGCGCCGCAGAAGGTCAGACTCACCCTGCATCTTCGACCCCGAGCGCCCGCCCATTGCCCCAGCGCCGGGGCGTGGCGAGTGGTGGTGCCGGGCCGTCTCGGCCGACGGCCGATCGCGGCAACGGCCCGACCAGCGTGCCGTCAGAAGTCTCGGCGATCCTTTGGAGTCTCCGCGACGGAGAGGATCGCTCCCGTCGTCATGTCTTGGACGAAGGTCAGGCGCTTGTCCGTGCGGAGAAGCGGTTTTTCGCTCGGCTTCAACACGTCGCCCCCCACCTGATGGACACACCGTTCCGTGAATGGCTGACGTGTCTGACACCCCACGGATGCAGGTGTCGCCTGACGCGGAAGTGACAGCGGCCCGATGCGTCATGGGAGGGGAAGCCCGGCTGGAGGTGGTTCAGCCGACCCGTACCCGCCCGATGACCGCGCTGGTATCACGCCGGGACGTTTCCGGGGGTAGGGCCAAGGCACGGGACGCGCGGGCCAACGGAGTCCTGGAGATCCCTGGTCGAACCCGCGCCGGCCGGTCCCCGGCTGCTTCGCCGGGGACCGGGTTCCTCACTTCAGCAGGGAGCTGGCGATATACCGCTTGCGCGAGCTGGCCGGAGCCTTCCGGGGGCTCCCCGGTGTCGGCGAACTGGCCCTTGATGTCCATGCAGAGGAAACTCGTCCGTGCGGGGGTCCGATGTCCCGTTCTTGGAATGGACCACCCGAGCGAACCACACCACGGAGACACTCAGGTCGGCCTCCTGCAGAAAGGCATCCAAGGCATCCAGCTCCATCGTCGGGAAGTGCCGGGTCCAGTCGCCCTCCAGGCAGCCCCGCCCGTCGTACGTCAGCCCGGCACCGGAGATGGTGAACATCTCGTCACCGTTGGCCTGCGCGTCCTTGTCGGCCTCCTCGTAGTCCGCGGCTCGATGCTTAGCCACCATGAACGCTTCGGCATCAGTCACTCCTCATCCGTGGTGTTCCCTGCACACACTCTTGTCGCTTCGCGGTGGGGTGGGGGTGAGGTGGTGGCGGATGGCGTTGGCGAGGGGGGTGAGGTGGGGTTGTCGGAAGAGGGTGAAGTGGTCTCCTGGGACGGGAACGGTCACGAGGTTGGGCAGGTGGTGGGGGTTCCAGCCGTTGTGGGGGTCGTCCAGAGGGAGGGCGATGTGGCGGTCGCCGTGCAGGACCGGGGGGAAGCCGTCGGTGGCTTTGAAGACGGTGACGGGCAGGTCGGAGGGGGGCGGCTGGTAGCGGACGTAGGCTTCGAGGCTGGCTTGGTAGATGCGCAGCATGGCCAGTACGAAGTCTTCGTGGGGGAGCATGCCGGTGGCGCCCAGGAGGCGGGCAAGCTGCTCGCGCTGCTGCTGGGGGGATGCGTCCGGATCCAGGAGCGGTGCCGGGGTGGCGTCGGTGGGGGCGACGATCCTGTTCATGGTCGCCAGCTCTTCGATGGCGGCCCTCTCGTTGGCCGGGGGCGGGTTCTGGCCCGGGAGGGGCACGTAGGTGTCGAGGACCAGGACGCCGGAGATCTCTTCACCGGCGGCCTGGAGTTGCAGGGCGGTCTCGTAGGCGACGAGGCCGCCGAAGGAGTGCCCGCCCAGGAGGTAGGGGCCGTGTGGTTGGGCTCGGCGGATCTCGTCGGTGTATCGGGCCGCGAGTTCCACCACATCGGTGTAGGGCTCTTCGCCGCCGTCGTGGCCCGGCGCCTGGATCGCGGAGAACGGCTGCTGGGGCCCCAGCTCTTTGGCTAGGGGGCGCAGGTACTGCACGGTGCCCACCGCGCCGCCGGCGCAGAAGAACGGACGTGCGGGGGTCATGGGCAGCAATAGCGCCGGACGCTGGTGGGGTACGGCCTGGCGCCCGGCGGTGAGGTGGCGGGCGATGGCGCCGATGGTGGGCTGATTAATCAGGTCGATGGATGGCACGTGGGTGCCCAGCAGGTCCGAGAGGGCGGCTTGCAGGGAGGCGAAGCTGATGGAGTCGAAGGCGTAGTCGTACAGCGCCGCGTCCAGGTCGATGTCTTCGGGCGGGAGGTCCAGCTCGGTGGCGACGGCGGCGGTGAGCCAGGCGCCCAGCGCGGCCTCGTCCAGTGTCGTGGCGCCGGGCACCGTCTGCGGTTGGGCGGCGGCGGTGGCCGTGTTGAGTGTGGGGAAGAAGCGGCGCGCCAGGTCCTGGGCGTAGCTGACGTTGCACTCGATCAGTTCGAAGGCGGGGAGGCTGCCCGCGTGGTAGGTGCGACGTTGGCCCTGAAGGTCTTCCAGGCGGTCTAGGATCCCGGCCCGCAGGTCGCCGCTGGTGAAGTGCGGCATGAACTCCCATCGGCGCTGCAGGCGCACCGACGTTATGCGGCCGCCGAGCCGGTCTACGTTCTGGCCGAGGAGCTGGGCGGCCTGCTTCTCGCCGGTGTCGGGGCTGCCGTAGAGGTACCCGGTGTAGACGTCGCTCTCGTCGTAGCGGTGGTGGAAGGAGGCACATCGCGCCGACGCCGCTGAGCCCGCGGTCTGCTCGGGCAGCAGGTGGAAACCGGAGCGGGGCAGGCCGTCGGCGGTGAACACCAGGGTGCGGTAGTCGATGTGGCGTACCTTGGCGGCGATCTCGCGTTCTTCGTCGGTGGCGTCCAGCACCGGCAGGAGCCGGTCGAGCGGGACGGTCAGGACCAGGTCGTCGGCCTCCACCGTGCCGGATCCGGTGGTGATCCGCACTCCCTCGTCGCCACGTTCGACGCGCTCAATCCGGACGGCGAGTCGCACGTCGGGCAGGGCGTCGGCGATGCGCTGCCACAGGCGGTTGAAGCCGCCGGCGACGGTGAACGCGCCCGCGGTCGCCGCCAGCGCAGGCTGATCCGCCACCAGGCCGGTGAGTTCGGCGTACTTGGCGAAGTACAGCGCGGGTACGCCGGAGTCCAGGGATCCGTAGCCGGACGCGGTGAAGCCCGGTCCCAGGGCGCCGGCGAGCGGCTGGAGGCGGTTGTCGGCCAGCCACTGGCCCACGGGAGCGGCCAGGGCGCGTGCGCAGTGGGCGAGCCCGGGGGCGGCGATGTCGGGGAAGTGCTCGGCGCGCAGGTCGGCGTACCGGCGATGGCCGTCACCCTGGAACAGCGGCGAGAGGTCGGGCGCCGCCCAGGCCCTGGTGGTGGAGTCCTGGACCAGGGTCGGCGTGGCCTGTTCGGTGGCCACGCCGACCTCGGCGGCGAGCTGGGCCAAGGTGGTGTAGCGGGGGGTGCAGATGTGCCCGCCCAGGTCGTAACCGCGTCCGTCCATGTCGAGGGAGGCGCATTTGCCGCCAGGTCCTTCGGCCGCCTCCAGGACGATCGGGTGGTGTCCGGCGCGATCGAGTTCGCGGGCCAGGGTCAGCCCGGTGGGGCCGG
This sequence comes from Streptomyces enissocaesilis, assembly GCF_039533765.1. Taxonomy (NCBI): domain Bacteria; kingdom Bacillati; phylum Actinomycetota; class Actinomycetes; order Kitasatosporales; family Streptomycetaceae; genus Streptomyces; species Streptomyces enissocaesilis. Next base: position 21,303 of record NZ_BAAAUD010000040.1, read on the forward strand.
CCCCGACGATGCACACGGTGCGAGCAGAGGTCATCGCGAGGACTCCTGTCCGGGCAGGGTGGAGGGGCGTGGTGCGGGCTGCTCGTGGACGGTGAGCGTGGTGAGGGCCGCATGCACCGCCCCGGAGAGGAACGCTTCCCGGCAGGCACCGCGACGCACCTTTCCGCTGGTGGTCTTGACGACGGTGCCGGGGCGGCCCAGGACCACGGCGTGGCACACCAGCCCGTGGTCGAGGCGGACGTGGTGGCGGACCGCGGTGATCACCTCCTGCTGCTGCTCAGGGGTCAGCCCCGTCTGGCGGGTCTCGGCGAAGACCACGATGCGCTCGGTGTCGCCGCCGGCCTCGGGCTCCACGGCGAACGCGGCTGTCCCGCCGGGACGGACCAGCGGGTGGGCCTGGGCGACGCTCGCCTCGACGTCCTGAGGGTAGATGTTGCGGCCGTGCACGATCATCAGGTCCTTGAGGCGCCCGGTGACGAAGAGCTCCTCGCTGTGGAAGAACCCCAGATCCCCCGTGCGCAGGTACCTGCGAGGATCCTCCCCGTCGTCGGCGACCTGGGCCTGGAACAGGTCTGCGTTCTCCTCGCCGAGCCCGTAGTAACCGGCGGTCTTGGTGGGCGAGTCCACCCAGATCTCCCCGATCCGCTCCGGGGGGCAGGGCCGGCGCGTGTGCGGGTCGACGATCCGGACCCGCGAATCCGCCTTGCGGACTCGGCCGGACCCCATCAGGGTCACGGCCTCCTCGGTCTCCTCGACGCTCTCGCACGTGGTCTCGGCATTCGGCGCCACCGCAACGATGCGTCCGTCGGCGAGGGCGTTCCGGTCGACGCGCAGGACGGCGCGACCGCCCATGGTCACGCTCAGCGTGGCCTCGGCCAGCCCGTAGGCGGGGTAGAAGGCGCTCTTCGCGAGCCTGGCGGGGGCGAAGGCGTCGAGGAAACGTCGGACGGTCTGCGGCCGTACCGGTTCACCGCCCGAGCAGATCACCTGCAGCGAGCTCAGGTCCCAGCGGGCACGCTGCTCGGGGGTGCTCTTGCGCACCACCAGGTCGAAGGCGAAGTTCGGGGCTGCGGTGTGGGTGGCACGGACCCGCTGCATGGTCTCCATCCACAGAGCGGGCCGGCGCAGGAACGACATCGGGGACATCAGGTAGGTGTGGGAGTTCCCGATCACGGTGGACAGCACGAAGCTGATCAGCCCCAGGTCGTGGAAGTGCGGCACCCAGCACACCCCGCGCGTGTCCGGACTCAGCCCCAGCGCCTCGGTGTTCGCTTCCACCTCGGCCTGCATGTTGCCGTGCGTGACCACCACACCGCGCGGGGTGCTGGTCGACCCCGACGTGTACTGCAAGAACGCCGCCTGGCCCGCATCCTGGGGTATGCGCCATCGGAGTCGTAGCGGCTTTGCGGGGCGGGCCCGGTCGGTGCGCCGCCAGGCCAGGTCCGGCCAGCGCACCTGGTGGCGGGCGAACAGGGAGGTGAAGTTCCCCGCCGTCCTGGCCCACTCGTAGGAGCTGTTCGTCAGCACTGTCGAGGCCCCGCAGTCGGCGGCGATCTGCGTGAAGGCGGCCACGTCGTGACGCAGATGCAGCGGATCGGGCGGACACACCGGCACCGGCAGCACACCGCCGGCCAGACACCCCAAGAACGCACCGACGAAATCCAGGGACGGCGGGTACACCAGCAGCACCCGATCCCCCGGCACCACACCCCAGCCGGGCAGTGCGCGCGCCACCGCGTCCGCCTGACCGGCGAGGTCCGCGACCGTGAGCCGCTGGCGGTCCACGCCCTTGTCGTCCACGAACGTGAACAGGACCCGATCAGGGTCCCGCTCGTACAGGTCCAGGAAGGAACTGAGCAGGTTCCGCGTCGTCGAAGGGGCAGCGGTCATTTGGAGCCTCACAGAGGGTCGGCACACTGATCCAGATGGACTACCCAGCAGTAAACCAGTCCGAAAACGCCTTGAGACGCAGCTCCTTGGCTCACTGGTCGCGTGGGCCCAGGCGACGGCTGCCGTCTCCACGGGAGGTAGAAGGTTGAAGGCCGGGGCGGGCACTGACCGTCGGCGACGGCGCTGCCGCTGTGTCGGGCGGGGCCGGCCAGCTCGCGTAGCGGCATGGACTTGTCAAGAGGGATGGTGCCATCACGGTTTGTCATGCCATGATCACCCGGGGTCGACGGGGTGTCGGCCCAGGAGAGGAATCACCTGTGGCCGGCCCGAACGCCTAATTCGGCAGTATCCACGGGGAGGACGCGTCGGCGATGTGCGGCCTCTCGTTCCCGAGTGACGGCGTACCGTTCTACCGGCGTGCTGAGATTCGGTGCGAGACGGTCGGTGTGCCCCGTCTCGGTTTCGTGGACGGTTCGGCCCCGCCGGTCGTCAGTGGGACGGTTGTTCCGGGAGGACTTGCGGTCGTTGACACGGCGACGAAGAATACTGTGGCCACCTGAGCAGCCGAGAGTGCGGCGCAGGTGCGGGTGGCACGCCGACCTGACATTAACCCGAGGACCCCGGCCCGAGCCCTGGGGTCCTCGGCCGTTCCCGAGCCCCGCGTGGTTCCGTTCCTACCCAGTCCCGTTCTCGTCCGCTGTTCGGCGCATCTTCGCGACCTGTTCCTTCATCAGGTCGTCGGTGCGCTCGCTGTGCCAGACGGTGCCCTCCCACTTCACGTACTGATCTTCGCGCTCGCGGAGGAGAACGGGCTTGAGGTGTCCGTGGAAGAGGAGGTAACGGCCTTGGTTGCGGCGGCTGCGGCTGAACCACTTCGCGCTCCTCTCGTGCCGGGCGAGGCGGTTGGCCGCAAGGCCGGGGAGGGTGCCGCGGACGCGGCCGGGCGTGTAGGTGATCAGGGGCCAGCTCGGCGGGCGCCAGGAGTCGGCGAGGGCCCAGTGTGCGACGGCATCACCGGTGCGGTCGGTCGGCTTGTAGGGGTAGGTGACGCGGCGGGCGACCTCCGCGAAGAACCGGTTCTGCTCGGCTTCGGTGCCGCCGGCCAGCCGACGCCAGTAGGGGGAGGCGATCAGCGGCGCGAGGGCGACGGCCTCGGGATAGACGGCGGCGAACAGGCGCGAGGTGCTGAAGTCGAGGTAGTCCTGCTTCTCCCGGTCGAAGGGGATCAGGATGTCCAGGCGGTCGTCCCAGGTGTCCCAGGTGCCGAAGGCAACCGGGCGCCCGTCGGGGGACCAGATGTGTGCGCAGAGCATGAGGCCGGTCAGCACCGCGTCGTATATGGCGGCCCAGCCGTAGCGCCGCAGCAGGAGCAGGTGGCGCCGCTGTGCGTCGATGATGTCCGGGAGTCGGGTGAGGTCGACGGCGGGGTGGTCGATGTCGGGCGGGCCGATCCAGGTGTGGTGCCGCAGGCAGACGTAGGTGTGGTGGGGCAGGAGCCGGACGACCCGACCGCCGGGGTGGCGGGTGTCGCAGAGGTGGCAGCCGGTCTGCGGCTGGTGGCGGAACATCTCCCAGTTCGGCGGCGGGTCGCGTAGTTCCGGCATGGCCCCGGCCAGGGCGTGGACGCTGCGACCGGTCAGCGCGGCGAGCCTTTCGGGGACGACGACGCGGCGGCCGGCCCCGGGATGGGCGGGGCGGGTGACCTGCGACCACAGACCGTCGACGTCCAGGCCGTGCAGGATGGCCAGTCGGCTGATGTAGGACGGGGGGATCTCGTGCCGGGCGGGAGGAACGGGGTCGGGCAGCGTGCGCAGGAGCATCAGGCCGCGCGCCTCCGCCGCCCGGTCGCCTTGGCCGGGGCGGTGAGCTGTTCGGACTGCTCGGCGGCGAAGTCGACGGGAACGAGTTCGAGCAGTTCCTCGGTGACCGCCTCGCTGCCGTCCTCGATCGCCAGCACGGCGGCGCCGCGGATGAGGTGGGACAGGCTGCCGATCATGCCGCCGGTGCGGTGGAAGAGGTAGTCGCTCATCGCCGGGAGCGTGCCCGGGGTGTGCTCGTGGAGGCGGAGCATCGTCTCCAGGGTGCTGACCAGACCCCGCCAGGCGTCCTTGTCGGCGTTGGTGGCGTAGGAGAACGGGACGGCGGGGATGACGACGAAGCGCCCGGCGATCTGCCGGCCCCGAGTGCCGGCGAACAGGCCCTGGCTCTCGACGTCGATGCCCGCGTAGGCGAAGGTCGCGGGCAGGCGCTCGGCGAAGTACTTCAACTGGTCGGAGGCTTCCGCCCCGGCCCGGGAGCCGAGGTTGAGGTTGTGCAGCTCGTCCACCAGGACCAGGTCGACGTGGACGTGGGCGGCGGTGGCGCAGACCGCGTCCACGATGTCGGTGTGGGTGGCGCGGGCGGGGAACGTCAGCCCGAAGAAGCGGGCGAACTCCGTCGCGAGCATCTTCGGTGTGGCGGCCGGCGGGACGGTGACGTAGAGGACCGGAAGCCGGGAGCGGTCGCGCGGGTGCCGTCTGCGTGTGGCCAGCTCGTGCGCGCGGCCCAACTGCGTGAGCGCGGTCGTCTTCCCGGTGCCGGAGGCGCCGGAGAGGATCACGCCGCGGCGGGCGGAGACCTGGTGGCGGTTGAGCTGGACCAGCAGGCGGGAGGTGGATATGACCTTGCGGATCGTCGGGGTGTTCACCAGCGGAAGGTCCGCGTGATACTCCCGCCGTCGATCATCCTGGCGCCCCCGTACCCGTGCGGTCAGGGCGGCTCGCTCGGCGGCGCTCAGCAGCGTCGGCGCCGCGGTCTCGTGCTCGACGTAGCGGCGCCAGCCCTCCTTGGTGGTCAGCGGGGAGTCCGGCGGGGCCAGGTCCTCGGTGTCCGGCTGCGGCGTCCTGCTCGCGGGCGTGCTCATAGCCACCTTTCGGCTTCGGCGTGGGGGTCGAAGACCCCGAAGGGCACCACCTCCGCGGACGGCGAAGCCGCCGCCGCGGAGTCCGGCGCGGGGTTGGAGGAGGGGGCGATGTCGGACGCCGCGGTGGGGCCGGGGAGGGCCGCGGCGGCGCGGGTGCGCGCCAGGACGCGGGCGGAGCGGGTGTCCGGTCCGTGCTCGGCGCGGGTCAGCAGTGCCTCCAGGACGCGGGCGACGGCGGCCTCGTTGGAATCATCCAGGCCGGCCGCGGCGGCGAGGCGCCGGGCGTGGTCCCAGGTGAAGTCCGCGAAGGGGCCGTTCACCAGGGGCAGGTGCACCCACGGTGCGGTGATCCAGCCGCCGGAGGTGCGGACGAAGACGCGGGAGAGGTCGTAGGGGTCGTAGTGCACCTCCCAGAGCCCGCGTTTGGCCGCGTGGCCGGAGTGCTGGCGCCGCCAGGGCCCCAGCTCGGGCGCGTCGTAGGTGCGGTGGCCGATGCGGATGCCGTAGTCGTTGATCGCCCGCCAGGCCACCGGCAGCAGCTCCAGGTAGTCCTCCCCGCGCAGCACCAGCGGCAGGTAGCCGGCCGCCGCGACCAGGGAGGCGTACTTGTCGTTCGGCGACACCGCCTTCCCCGGCCTGAACGGGTCGCGTAGGGCATCGTGCGGCCTGGCCTGCCATCCGGCCAGCAACCATTTCTCCAGCAGTTCCTGGAGTTCGGGAATCGTCCAGACCGCGGCCTGCTCGATGCGATCGCCGCGGCGGGTGACGTCCCGGCCCGTGTAGCCGGCCAGGTGCTGGCAGAACAGCGTGTTGATCGCGGAGAACGTCGCCTCCACCACTCCCTTGTCCGTCGGCGTGCGCGGACGAGCCCGTTGGACGGAGATGCCCAGGCGTTCGCAGGCCCGCACGAAGGTGTCGGAGATGAACACCTTTCCGCCGTCGATGACCACCGTGTCCGGCACGATCACCGGCTTCGCCGCGGCTTGGTCCATCCGCGCGTCGACGTTGAGGAGCTGGCGGTGCGGCAACCGTGAGGACGCCATTGCCAGGCTCGCCGACCAGCCCGGCCGCATCGGCTCGGGGACCAGCATGCGTGCCAGCAGCAGGGATGCGTCGACCGCCTTGGTGCCCACCGGCCGCAGCACCGCGGCGCAGATCGTGCGGGTGGCGACGTCGACCGCGATCGTCAGGTCCGCCCGCGCGGTCACCCCGGAGTCCAGGACCACCATGACGTCCAGCGGGGTGGAGTCGATCTGCACCTGTTCCCCGGGCCGGTCCGCGAACGTCGGCGTGAACGGCCCCTGCGGCCGGTTCGCCGTCTGCCGCCGGGTGACTGCCGAACCGAAGGAGTGCCGCCCTGAGGAGAGCGCGTCGATCAGCCGGTAGAAGGTGTTCCGGCTCGGCAGGGGCACGACCCCTTCCCCGTGGGTGGCCTCCACCAGCTTCACCGCCCGCCGGATCACCCGTGACCGCGTCCCGGTCGAGACCTGCGTCTGGTCCTCCAGCACCTGGCGGACCGCCGCCACCACCCGCGCATCCGCCCGCCCGGTCGCCTCCCGCACCCGCACCAGCCGCTGATCGACCAGCCCCCACAACCCCTGCCGGGCGTAACGCGACCGTTTGTCCATCACCGTGCGCAGGCTCACCCCCAGCTCGTCGGCCTTCGCCTGGGCCCGTTCCACCACGCTCCGCGCGACGGGGTCGTACTCACTGCGCGGGGTGGTGCCTGGTTCGGCGCCGGGTGGCAGGCCGGTCTCCACCTCCACCACGTGCCGCTGCCACTTCACCGCCGCCGTCCGCGCTGGCTCCGGCAGCGTCTCCAGAAGGCCGACCGGCTCCATCTCAGGCAGCGGCTCGACACCGGTAACAGCGAAGTCGGGCGCCGCCATCAAGTACGAGGCCAGCACCACCGACTCCGCCCCTCCGGCCGACCGCAGTCGCACCGCCGTCCCTGCCAGGCCCACCACCTGATGGTCGTCCGCGTCGAAGCTCACCCAGTCGCCCGGCCGCAGCACCGAGCCCCCGCCCGCGGTCACCGGATCACCCCCGACGAGACGAGCGATCCGGCACTCAGCGGCTGCGACATCTCCGCCGTCAGCTCGTGCGACCACAGCAGGTGGAACAGCACCGGCAACACCGCCAACGGCTCACCCGCCGACGCGGCGCCGTCCATCAGCGCCAGCGGCTCGGTGAACACTTCCCGCAACCGCGTCGCGGCCGGCTCCACCCGGTGACGGGGGTGCCGGTAGCCCGCCAGCCACCGGACATTGCGGACGATCACCGGGTCCGGGGCACCCACCAGCCGGAACTCCCACCCCACCTCAGCGCAGGCCGCCTCGGTCGCGTCGAACTTCGCCACGTCCCGAGGTCGGCGCCGCTCGGCCGGGCGGCAGTCCACGACCACCGCCGACCCGTCGTCGCGGCGCGCGAAGTAGTCAGGCGCGTGCGACACCGGCCGCCCGCCCGAGCCCGCCCAGAACAGCCAGAACGGCTGGGAGGAGATCCCCACCACCGCCGGATCGAAGTCCAGCAGCATCACATGGTCCCGCTCCAGCCACGACTCGTACCCCACGTGACCGCCGGTCGTCGCCGACCACCACCGGCCCGGCAGGTTGCGCTGGCGGCGGTACGAGGTGAAGGCGCGTACGGGAAGAGCGTGCTCGAACGGAACAGCCCAGACATCCGCCAGCGGCCGGCGCAACTCCGTCCCGTCCGGCGCGACGTACGCAACCTCGAACCCGGTCTCCGGAGGACCAGCAGATCCACCCGGCAAGACCTCCAACGCACGCACCACTTCCGGCAACCCCACCCCTTGATGCAAGGTCACATGGACCACTGCAAGATCAGATGCAGCTTAGAGCTGACATCTGCAAGGTCAAGCCGTACCGGACAGATCCGAGTGCCCGAGATCCCCCTCGTTGATCATGATCTTGAATTTAGAGGACCAAGGTATCGTCACTTCGTGACGATACAATCAGCCAAGATGACCGAAGCGGACCGGATGAGAGCGGGGGGTGAGCGGGCCGATGGGGTGGGTGACCATGATCGGCCCCTCCGACGAGCAGGTTGAGTACCGCCTTACCGGCGGCCACGGCTGTGGGAAGTCCGTAGCGGTCGACGCCGCCCCCCTCGTCGCCGCCATCGAGGCCAAGGCCGAAGCTGCTGGTGCCTCCGTCGCCTCCCTGCTCGCCAACCGCGAGGCCAAGCGCGCCTTCTTCCGCGCCCGCGGACTCATCCGCAGTAAGGGCACCGCGAGGTTCACCGGCTTCGACGCCGTCGAAGTCGCTGCCGCAGCCGGACTCGACGCCCGCGACCTCTACGGCGAACAGACCCTTCCCCCACGGCCGACCGACGGACAGGTGGAGTACCACCTCGATGCCAGCGAACGCCCCCTGGTCTGGGTCGGAAACGGCCTCACCGAGTTCGACATCGCCCCCGGCAGCGTCCTCGCCCCCGAGCGCTTCCAGGCCGCCCGACGCCTCATGCACGGCGAGGACCCCCGGACCGGGCAGACTCTCGTAGAACCCAAGCTCGCCATTGCGCCGGCCGCCAAGCTCCCCGCCGCCCCGCTGGCCCGTGCCATCCGCCGCGCCGCCGCCGAACGCAGCGTGAACCCCGCCTCGCTGCTGGACTCCAAGCGCAAGCAGGACGCCTTCCGCCGGATGGAGAGCCAGCTCAAGCGGTTCGGGGAGTCGCACCGCGTCCCCGTCTCGACGGTGCTGAAGCTCGCCGACGCCGTCGGTATCGACGCCGTCGGCCTCTACGGAGAGGACCTGGTGGAGAAGGCCGTGGCCGCAGAGGCGGGCGGCCGTCTGGACGCCCGTGCGCTCCTGCGCGCGGTCGAGGTCCGCGCCACCGAGACCGGACAGCAGCCCGCCGACCTGTTCGACGCCGCGTTCATGAAGCGCCGGTACGTCCAGACCGAGGGCGAAGGTGCACGTCGTCTTCGCGACCTACCGATGGACGTGCGTGAAGCTGTCGCGATGGCCAAGGCAGCGGGACTCTCGCCCGAGGATGTATGGGACGCCGAGGAGATCAAGGCCGCTCTCCTCGAAGGCCGCGTGCAGGTCGGCAACTTCGGTGCCGACGTCACCTTGGACTTGGCGAAGTCGAAGTCCGCGTTCCTCGCCTACGCGCCCGAGGAGATCGCCGCCCAGGTCGAGGGCATCTACACGGCCGCCGGCCGGGAGTCCATCGGTGCCCTGGAGCGGTGGACGGCGTACGCCATGCGCGGCCACCACGGCGACGGCGACGAAGCCGAGACCGTGACGACGAGCGGGTTCTCCGGCTGGATGATGGTCCACCGCGCCGCCCGCCCTGTTGACGGCGCCCCGTACGGCGACCCCCACTTCCACCTGCACTTCACCCTGGCCAACATGGTCAAGGGCACCGACGGCAAGTGGTCCACGATGGCCAGCGGGGGCCGCGACCTCCACCGGCACACCCGTGCGACCCAGTCCCTCATGAACGCCCGCATCCGCCGGGAGCTGACCGACACGTTCGGTATCAGTTTCCGTCGTGAGGAGCGGACCGGTGCGTGGGAGATCGCAGCGATTCCCGAGGCCACGATCCGGCTGTTCAGCAAGCGGGACAGCCAGGTCCGGGACCTGCTGACGAAACTTGGCATCGACTACGACAGCGCCACGACCCGGGAGCGCACCGCGGCCTCCACCGCGTCCAAGGCCGCGAAGAACGGTGAAGCCGCCGGAGTCGAGGACGACGTGTTGCGCGCCTACTGGCAGGCCGAAGGCCGCGCTGCCGGTGACGACCCCGACGCCATCGCGGCCAGCGCGATGGAGCAGGCCCGAGCGGACCGGAACCCGTCTCTGGACGAGCTGGGCGCCCAGGTCTTCGACCCGAAGACCGGCCTGACCAGCCACTCCAAGGAGTTCACCCACGCCGCCGCCATCGCCGCCGTGCTGGACGCCCTCCCGTACGGAGTCGCGAACGCCGAGGAAGCCGAACAACTCACCACCTCCGTCCTTCGTCACGCCGGATACGCGGTTCAGCTGAATCCGAAGGGCGCTCAACACTTCACGCACGCCGACCGGTACACCACGGCGGACGTCGTGGCGGCGGAAGCGCTGATCGTCTCCGAGGCAACGAACCGGCTCGGCACGCAGGCCGCCGTCGTCAGCCGCGACACGGTCGACATGACCTTGTCCACCGTCGAGGCTCAGCACGGTGGCACCTTCGCGTTCTCCGACGAACAGCGCGCCGTCCTCGAACGGCTGCTCACGGCCGGGCACGGAATCGACGCAGTCGTGGGCATCGCCGGAGCGGGCAAGACCACGATCATGGACACCGCCCGGCAGGCATGGGAGGCCTACGGTCTCGTCATCGCCGGCGCGAGCACGGCCGCCGTCGCCGCCGCGAACCTGAAGGCCGAGGCAGGCATCGAGTCGCGCACCCTCGCAGCCTGGCTCACCGGCATCCGCAACGGCGGCCCCGGCCTCACGGGCGTTGACGTGCTAGTCGTGGATGAAGCCGCCATGTGCGATGACCGCGACATCGCCGAACTCCTCACCCACGCAGCGATGACCGGCACGAAGGTCGTCGGCATTGGTGACCCGAAGCAGTTGCACTCGCCCGGCATCGGCGGTTCCTTCGCCGCCGTGCACCACATCGTGGGCGGACTCAGTCTCAACGAGAACTTCCGGCAGAAGGACGCGATCGAGCGGCGGGCCCTGGAGCTGTGGCGCGACGACAACCGCGTGGAAGCACTCCGCACCTTCGCCGGGACCGGCCGCGTGCACGCCCTCGCGGACAAGGACGCCACCCTCGCCGCGATGCTCACCATCTGGGCCGACAAGCGCGCCGCGCACACCGACGACCACACCGCCGTGCAGCAGCTCCTCATGCTCGCCGCCACCAACGAGGTAGTGGAGGAACTGAACGTCGGGGCTCGTGCCCTGCGGAAGGAGAACGGCGACCTCACCGGTCCCGAGTACACCTACGCGTTGCCCGGCGGCGGTGAGCTGATGCTGTCCGTCGGTGACCAGGTTCTCCTTCGGATCAACGACTACCGGGGCAAGCGGACCCGAGGCGAGAACGAAGACGTGCTGAACGGCCTCCGCGGAATCGTGCGGGCCGTGGACGAGGAACGCCGGGTGTTGATCGAGTGGCGGGAGAAGACCGCCGACGGCCACCGCGACGTTGCCGAATGGGTCGAGGCCGACTACATCGCACAGGGCGGACTCAGCCTCGGATACGCGATCACCGGCCATAAGTCGCAAGGTCTCAGCGTGCAAGAGGCCCTGGTCTACGGTCCCGGAGCCCAGGCGAACGCGCTCTACACGATGATGAGTCGCGACAAGAAGGAGTCCCACCTCTTCCTGCCGCTCTCCGTCTACGAAACCGACGCCGACCGCGCCCGCAGCGGCGACGCACTCACCGAGCAGGAACAGCTTGACCGCGCCGTCGCCGGTCTCATCCGCGAGATCGAGAACGGCACCGAGGAACGCATGATTCTCTCCGAACTCCCCAGGAACGCGGTGCCCGCCCATGTTCGCCAGGCGGTAGCGGATCTGCCGATCCCGCGCGGCCCCGGTGCGGGAGAACTACACGACGCGGACGCCCCCCGAGAGGGCGCGGAGCCCGAGGTCCGATCTACCCCGGCCACGGCCGGGCGGCGCGAGGCGCTGACTACTCTTCCTGAAGCCGCGCCGACGGCTGATCGTCCGTACGTCCACCTCAGTAATTCAGCCCTGCGCGACGCTGTGCGCAAGGCGGCGACGGCGGCTCGCGCCACCAGCACGGCTGCTGAGAAGGCGGAGGCCGCTGCCGACCATGCCGAACGGGAGGCTGCTGCCGGATCAGGCCCGAACTCGCTCGCGCTCCACCGCCGCCATCAGGATGTTGCCGAACAGGCCGCAGCCATCCGCGAAGTCCGAGCGCTGGACAGCACGATTGCTGAACGCACCGCCCGACTGAACGGCACGCAGGCCCGTATCGAAGGTCTCGAACAGCAACTGGCCGCGACGGGCCGTTTCGGGCGACGCCCAGCGCTCCGCGGTGACGAGCGTGCTGCGGTTGAGGCGGACCGGGAGGCACTACTTCGTACCTGTGAGGCGACCGGACAGGAGCTGGAGCAGATGAATGCGCGGCTTCAGGAAGTTGCCGAGCAGGCCGGACCCGTCAGCGAACACGAAGCTGTGCTTACGGAAGCGGACATGCCGCAGCAGGAGAAGGCCGTGCTGCTTCGGCGAGCCATGGACAAGGACAACGAGTCAGCCAAGCAGCTTCGGGCCGAGGCCATCAAGGCTCGCAGCACTGCTCGCGGCGCGGACCACCGAGTGTCCAGCCTCCAGAAGGAGGGGCGTCTGCGAACCCAGCGCCGGGGTCAGCACCTCGACGCCGACGAGTCCGTGGCGCCGTCATCCCCGAAACCCGAGTCCTCGTACGCCAACCGAACCGCAATGGACCACACACAGCCCGGCCCGCCGCCGGACAGCGCTCAGGACGCACCGCCCGTGTAGAAGGTGCCTGAGAGTGCCTAGGTCGGCGGAGCGAAGATCGCCACACGAGATCACTGCCGAGGTAGTCGAGGCGTGCGTGCACGGTGCCCTGGTGTGGGTGCGGTGGGCGCTAGCAAGACTTCAGACCGTACTCCTGGGCGCTGTTGAACCTCTGGTGCATGACCTACGCGGAGGCATCTTCTCCGGAGGAGTCCTGGCTGCTCGACTGGCCGCTGCAAACATCCGCTGAGGCCCCCGTTCCGCGTTCGCGCTGGATCAGCTGTCTGTGCTCGGGATGCGGTGGTCCTGCCGATGGGCGCGAACGTTTCGGTGGTGACCGTCGCGGCGTCTCGTGGTCGCTCGTGAAACACCCCGCCGCGCGGCGATCATGCTGCGCGTTTCTGCGCCGATCGAGTGGCGCACACCGGACCTCCGTCAGGAGGTCCGGTGTCGCGTTCGTCGTCATACCCGGATCGGAGCCATCCGGGCCAGGGTTGTCCCCGTCAGCGAACGTGATTGCTACCTGGGAGCGCATCTCGGGACCCCGGACGGGGGTTTTCCTGTGCGTCGAAACAGCCGCACGTGTGGACGTCGGCACCCCTCTGCGCCCGGGTCGGTGAAATCTGCGGTTGCCCCGGCCGGCCTACCGGTTCGGGACCAGGGTGTCAGGCCCAGGTCTGGCGCTGGAGGAAGAGGTGCCTGGTGGTGCCGGAGCCCTGAGTGAAGGCGAAGAGCAGGCCCTCGTGGTTGGCGATGACCGGGCTGACGTGGGCGTCTCCGATTTCACCGCCCAGGGATTCCCAGGCGCTGTAGGGGGTTTCGTTCTCCGTCTTCTGCACGGCGACCCACAGGGCCTTGTCGGTGCCCTTGGCCAGGACGTTGAGACGGCCGTCCTGGCCAAGGGCCGCGGTGGGCCGGTCGATGATGCCGCCGCCCAGGGACACGGAGGTCTCGAAGGAGTCGTAGTTGGGTGTCTGCCCCACGCGCCAGGCGGCGCCGTCCGAGCCACGGTAGAAGATCTGCGCGCGGGCGGCGGCGTCCACGACCGCGGTGGGCCGGGTGGTGACACCGCTGGTCTCGTGGTGCCAGGACTCCCAGGAGTCCCAGGAGTTCGCGGCCGCCTGCTGGATGGTGTACAGGGTGTCGCCGCCGCCCTTGACGGCAACCACCAAGCGGCCCGATCCGTCCAGGACCGGGGAGGGGGTGGCGAAGATCCCCCCGCCCAGGGAGACCGCCCCGGTGTACGCCTCGTACTGCACGCCCTGGTTGCGCACGTGCCACAGCGCGCCGTCCGTGCCGCGGAAGAAGACCTGAATGCGGCCGTCGGCGTTCAGCGCGGCGGCCGGGTCCCCGCCGATGTTGGTCACGATGCGGGCCGGGGCGCCGTAGGCGGAGTTGATCGCGGTCTGGGTGATGACCTCGAGGTGGTTGTCCGGGGTCCGGTAGAAGACCCGGATCTTGCCGTCCTTGCCCCGGACAGCGCTGGGCACACCCGCCACGGCGGACCCCTGGTGCTGAACCCAGCCGCCCCATGAGCGGTCACGGTTCTCCGTCCTGCTGTAGAGGGTGTTGCTTCCTCCCTGGACGAAGACCTGGACCCGGTTGTCGGCAGTCAGTACCGGGGCGGGCTCGGCGAAGATGCCGCCCTGAAGGTTGATCCAGGTACCCCACTGGGTGCCCGGGGTGGTGGAGACGGGCATACGCACTCCTCACATCACAGACACGTCATGTAGTCGTGTCACTCCGCAGCGTGTCCACTCGAATGGCGGAAGATGCGGCCCCAAGATGAGACAAACGGGAAACCACTCCATGGGGTGAACAGCCCGGTTTCGCCCGGGGCGGGACCCGCCCCGAGGGGGCGAAGTGCTGTGGTGACGCGACTGTTGCGGGGACAGCGCCCAGGCGGCTTGCGAGGTGCCCGCACGACGGGCGAAACCAGGGGCCGGTGTCTGCCGGCGAGTACAGAGTGACCGTTCACGATGCTCGTCGTTCACCGGCATGTGAAGACGATCAAGATGATCCGCGTTGTCGCCGCCGTCTGCATGACGGTGGCCGCCACGGCAGCGGCAGCCCCCTCCCACACCGGTTCCGCAGCGCCCACCGCCCGTCAGGCCATCGACGAGACCTGCACCCCGGAGACGGACACCTACAGTTCCGACCGGTGGACCTCAGCCCGCTGGCAGAGCTGCCTCAGCACCTACGGCGGGCCCCACGGTTCCTTCCAGGCGAAGTGCTGGCGCGGGCAGACCATCGGCTGGAGCCAGATGAACTGCACTGTCACCGGGCGGTTCGAGATCCGCGACGGGCAAGAAAACCTGGTGAAGAGCGGTGATTTCGGCCTGGGCTACAACGGACTGATCGACGAGCCCACCCTGACCACCAACGCGTTCCGCTTCAACTGCGACGGAAGGACCCACGGCCAGTTCACCTTCAAGACCTTCGACACCAAGGCCCAACTGACCGGAAGCTACAGCCACTACCAGGCCGCCGAAATCCCCGACACCACCGTCACCCACACCATGTGCTGAATGGGCCACCGTACGCTTCAGCCGCCCCGGGACGGTTCGAGTGGCTCTCCAGGCTCCCGCCGACCTCGGGCTCGACTGGGCTGCCTAGGCAGACGGCTTCGCTCGCTGGAGTGTCCACCAAGGCCGGAGCCCCGGGAGGTAGACCTCCCGGGGCTCCGTAGGGCCTGTTCGGCCATCTGCACAGGATGGAGCAGCTGTCCGCGATCGGAAGGCGGTGGTCGTGATGATCTCGCCGAGCCGATGGCCCTGGTCCGTCGGGCCCGCTTAGAGGTCAGGCCCCGCGGTTCGCCTTGCCGAGGACCGACTCGAAGGTGATTTCGTTGTAGTCGGTTCCCTGAATGTCGATGCCGATGCCCGGGAGCGTCCGCCGCAGCGTGTCCTTGGCGTCGGCGAAGGCCATCTTCTGCTTGATCGGGGCCCCGTCCGGCATCCAGGCGTAGAAGACGATCTTGCTCCGCGCGCCCGCCCCTTCCTTCTCGTACTCGAAGCCATAGACAGCCCACCGGCACGCCGTCTCCGGCAGATCCGCGAGGAAGGTGTCGTAGTCGGGAGCCCCGGACACTTTCTCCACCACGATCTCCTGCCAGTCATCGCTCATGGTGAAGATGACGTACTTGTGCTTCTGGGAGACCTTCAGCTCCTCGTACGCCTTCCGACACGCATCGTTGACCGTTGCCATGGCATTCCTCCACCCCTCGAAAACTACCCTGCGTATCAGCATAGTAGCGGAGCGGATGCAACGCTCAACATGCTCACATCGGCCCCGGACATCGGTGCCCGTACGGACCGGCCTGGGCGGGAGGGACTAACCGCGGCCCTGGGAGTGGCCACCGCAGCCGGGCGGGGCGGCCCTGCCCGGCACCGCCACCTGGGCGAGACGTGCATAGAATCGAACACGTGAACGATGAACCGTCGCGGCTTCAGCTGCTCCGCTTCGCCCGGCGCGTGGTGGTCGAGCAGGCGACGGCGGCCCTCGCCCAGATCGACGGCTGGATTGCGGTGGAAGAGCGGCACGAGGCAGAACGACGCCGGGGCGAGGAAATGCGGCCACCTCCGCCTGAGTGGCTGATCCAGCACGGGCTCAACCGCACGAACGTCGACTCCGTGCACACCGGTGAATGCTGGGCAGCGGCCAAGAGCGGCCGGTGCCGTCCGGCCACCCGGCAGCAGGCGCTGGAGGCACTGCGCCAGCAGGTGCCGGCCTGCGTCCACTGCCGACCAGACACGGCCCTCGGCATCCTCGACTAGCTAGTGGCCCCTGGCGGTTTACACGGCTCGCGGCCGACCTATGTCCCGCTTTCCCGGTGCAGGATCGCCGCCCTCGCTGCCCAGGCCAAGAGGCTCTGTCCCCGCATGGACAGCCCAAGCCGGTTCCAGTGAAAGATCACGTGGTAGCTGAGCACCTGCCTCAGCCCCCGGTCGAGCGTCCCGTCCTGTACGGCACGGCGGAGCTCCTGCCCCGTGCTGCGGAAGGCGGCGGCCCACTCGGCGACGGGCTCCAACAGCCCGTCGGGGCGCAGCAGGACATCACTGTCGGCGAAGAGCAGCGGCCGGATCTCCTGCGCGCGGGCGTCGAGCCGGTCTGCCGGGACGTCGCTGACGGCCGATCGGTGCTCTTCCGTGATGACGCGGTGCCACACGTCCCCCTGCTCATACCACTCCAGACCCGCGGCGCGCATCATGATCGTGCAGAGGAGAACGGACAGCTCCCGCGGTCCCACGGCCAGGCCCCCGCGCTGCCTCAGTTGCGGTGCCTCTCGGCTGTCGGTGACGAACAGCGCGTGCGCAGCCGTCATGCTGACCGCGCCCCCGAATGCTGCGGTTTCCGGCTCGTAGATCCCGGGCCACCACCGTTGCAGATGCCCGTCGGAGACAAGACGGTCGAAGCCGTCGCCGAGGGTCAGTTTGGTTCCGGCCTCGGGCTGTAGACGAAGGCGCAGGCGCCAGCACGGGTGCTTGCGGGTGTACCACCAGCCGCTCATGAGCCCCGCGGCCTCTGCCTCCCGAAGCACGGGGAGCACGTGCGTGGTGAAGGTGGTGTCGGCGTCCGTCCAGTCGGTGAAGTGGAGGTACACCTGCCACCAGTCGGTGGCGGCGGCGTGGCGGGCCAGGGCCTCCCGGCCGGCCTGGTCGTAGACCGCCACGGCGTCGGACAGGATCGTCGGTTCCATCCCGTACTGAGCTGCGACCTCGAGGATCGGCAGGCCGGTGAGGGCAGCGGAGACCGCGCGCTGAATCGGGCTCGGCTCCGTCAAGATCAGTTGATCAAGAGACATGCGTCCCATCCGGAGATCGGGGCCTGCTGTGAGGCGTAGGTGGTGAGGGCGAGCGCGGTACCGGCGTCGCCGTTGATCAGGCCGGGCCCGGGAAGGCACGGCTGGGCGTTCGCTGCGAGGGTGTCGCCGAGGCGCTTCGGGAGGGTCTGAAGGCGGGGGTCGCGGGCATCGGCAGCGGCGCGGGTTGCGG
Organism: Streptomyces enissocaesilis; assembly: GCF_039533765.1. Classification (NCBI taxonomy): domain Bacteria; kingdom Bacillati; phylum Actinomycetota; class Actinomycetes; order Kitasatosporales; family Streptomycetaceae; genus Streptomyces; species Streptomyces enissocaesilis. The sequence goes on from NZ_BAAAUD010000040.1 coordinate 38,546, forward strand.
TCTGGTAGATGCCTGCCCAGCCGTGGCACAGACCCGAGTCGGTGACGTGGGCGAGCTGTTCGGGGTCGGTCAGGGCGCGGTACAGGGCGTCCTCGTAGAACGCCTGGACGTCGGGGGCACGCAAGGCGAGCCCGGCGAGTTGCCCGGCCCGTGCGATGCCCGTGGTTCCGTAGCACCAGCTTGGGCGGGTGGGAGCGTCGTGGTGCGGGCGCCCGAGGTCGAGATCGCGGCGCGAGATGTGCTCCGGCCACCAGGGACCGGAGGGACTGAGCTGGCACCAGGTGTCAAGGTGTTCGCAGATGCTCCAGATGGCTTCGCGGTGGCCGCTGACGGCGATGCCGCGGCGCATGGCCTGGGCCAGCAGGAGGAGCGGACCGGTGATGCCGTGGGCTGCACCGAAGTTGCCGTGGCCGCCCGGGAAGTGGGGGGATTCACCGCGGGCCGGGTCGTGGCGGACCCACCAGCCCGGCAGGCCGCGGCCGTCGGGGACAAGGGGGTGGGTCAGGGCAACGAGGTACTTCAGGACCCGTTCCAGGAGGAGCCCTTCGGGGTCGGTCCGCAGGAGGTACGCCCCGATGCCGGTGAGGCCGTAGAACAGGTCGTACTCGGCGAACGTGGGCAGGTCGCCCTTGCGGATGCGGGTGAGAGCGGCGTCCACGCGGCGGTGGGTCAGGTCGGTGATGTGCTGGTGCAGAGTCCGGCGCGCCGGTTCGTACAGGTGCTGGAAGGACGGCGGGACGGTGGTGAGGACGAAGCCGAGGGCCGGGGCGCCGAGGAACAGTCCGGCGGTGTCGGCCGCGCTGATGTGCCCGGCCGCTGCGGCGGTGATCCATCGGTGGGCGGGGCGCCAGGAGCCGCCGTGACGGCTGGCCATCTCGATGTGCAGCAGGCTGATTCCGGCGGCGCCGTCGGCGAGGGACTGCACCGCCCAAGGCTCGCCCGGGGGCGGCGGAGCGGGTTGTGCGAGGTGGGCGGTGTACTGCTCCAGGATCGTCGCGGTGGTGGCGGCCGGCGCGGTCATCGGGCGGCCATCCTGTGCTGGAGGGCGGCGGTTCGTACGAGCCGGATCGTGGTCTCCTCGGCGCGCGGGTCGACGCCCAGGGCCCGGACGTGGTGCTGGTGCAGTAGCGACCTGGCGACGTCGAGGGGATCACGCTGGCCAGTCAAGGTGTTCCGGTAGGTGTCCACGGCGACGGCGCGGGCCCGCCATGCTTCGGCGACCGCAGGGCCGCCGGGGAGGGCCGCGAGCGCGGAGGCGCCGTTCGGCGCGGCGAGTTCGAGCACCTGGGTACGCAGGGTCCGGTTCAGTCGCCCCGTGCTCTGGGGGAGGTTGCGCACCAACCACTCCTCGGCCGCCGCGTTGTTCGGCGCCAGGGGGGTGACGAGGTGCAGAGCGCTGGCCGCGGCGAGGGCCTGCGGGGCGAAGGCGTCGGTGCGCTCGGTGAGCTGGATCTGTGCGAGGGCGGCGGCGGAGTCTGAGGCGAACACTTGGTGCGCGGCGTCCATGGCTGCCTCGCTGCCGAAGCGCCCGGTCTGCGGCTGGTAGGGAGCCAGGACGAGCCCGGCCGCCAGACCGGTCCCGTGCAGGCTGTCCGCCCAGGTACCAACGTGTTGGGCGGCGGCCCCGTATGCGTCCGGCGGCAGGTGCAGCGTGAGGTCGAGGTGCTGGTCGGCGTCCGGGCGGGCCATCTCCCGGTGCCGGGTGAACCACCAGACCGGCGGGGTGTCGCCGAACGCGGCGAGGAGGCTGGGCAGGTGGCGGCTCAGGATCTCGTCGTAGCGGCGCGGGTGGGCGTGCAGCTGCGCGAGCAGGACGTCGCCGGCACCCGGAAGATACCGTCCGAGGGCCGGCGCCGTGGTGGCGCGCGGCCGGGGCACATCAGCGGTGTCCGGCTCCAACCGGCCCAGGGAGAGCCAGATCTCGTGTGCCCGCCCGATCCAGCCTTGGGCGTCTGCGTCCGGGACCTCGCGCAGCTCCAGGCGCCGGGCGTTGTCGAGGTGGGCGCGCAGCACTCGGCGGTGGACCGGGTGGGACAGGTCGAGGGGGAGGCGCTGGTCGTACTCGATGATGGCGACCTGCATGGGGACCCGCAGCCGGTCCCGCCAGGCGGTGAAGGCGTTCTCCCACTCCTCGGTCGAGGTTTTGCGGCCGGGCAGGTCGTCGGCCATCAGCAGCCATCGGGCCTGCGTGAGGATGGTGCGGCGGTAGCGCACCCGGGGGAGGAACGGGAGCCGGGAGCCGGCGCCGAAGTCGAACGGCTTGTAGGCGGCGTACCGCCCGTGGGCCACTTCGGCGAGGAACCGGGCCAGTGGTGGGGTCTGCGTCCCGCCTTCCAGAGCATGCAGGACCCGCACGTCGATGCGCCGGCCGGTGGAGAGCTGCACGAGGTGGAAGCTGCGCGGGTCGGCGGTGACGGCGATGTCGGCGAGCGGGATCGTCGTCTCGTCCGTCTCCTGGTGGCCGGACAGCTCGATGACGTGCGGCAGCAGCCGCGGTGTGCGGGTGACGTTCTCGTTGCGGTGGCGGCGCGGCGGGAATACGAGCTGGGCCGTGAGGCCATCCGGCGCCCCGTGGTACGTGGCGGCGAGTGCGTCCTGATGTTCGGGCGGCAGGATGTGGGCGAACCGGCCGGTCATGCTGCTGCCGGGGCGGGGGACCGCGGTGAGGAGGACGTCGAAGGTGCCGCTGGACAGTGCCCGGGTGCTGGGTGAGTGGACTTCGAAGGCGGCCTCCACCCGGGGCACGAACAGCCGCTCGTCCTCTCCGGCAGCCTTCTCCAGGGCGTCGACCATGTCGTCCGTCAGGCGGAGTTCATCGCGGCCGTCCAGGAGGACTTGCTGCATCAGCGCGAGCAGTAGTTCGTCGCGGTCGGTGCGCACCTTCAGGGCGGCGCCGCGTTCGGAGCCGACGTATCCGGCGGGCAGGCCCAGGCCGCTGTCGGCGACCAGGTCCATCACCGGCACCAGGGCGCCGACGCCGTACCGGGCCCGGAAGCGGCGGTGGTAGTCGCGCCAGTGCTGGTAGCCGTAGGGCTGCGGGGTGGTCCGGTAGAGGGCCGACACGGCTGCTTGCACTTCCGCGATCACGGCCTGCGGGAGCTGGGTCTCGCAGTCGAGGGCGGTGTCAATGAGCAGCGGTGTCGGGGTGACGGTGGTGAGGGCGCGCATCCGCGCGGCGACGGCGCTCACGCTGGTGTCGGAGAGCGTCGGCTGGTGGGCGGATACGTCGTCGCGCAGCGCGTACAGCGCGTGGACCAGGTCCCGCACCTCGGAAACGCTGTCCGCCTGGTGCGCCTCCAGCTCGTGGCACAGGTGCTGGAAGGCATCCACGGTGGTCATGGGCGCCCAGAGGCTGGTGATGAGGAACTGCTGCTCGACCAGGCCGGTGAGAAGGGCGTCGATCTTCTCAGGTGTGGCTTGCGGGAAGCGGTCGCGCAGGTGGGAGTGGAGGTCGCCGTAGGAGATGGGGGTGCGGGCCGCCTCCATGGCGGCGGCCACCGGCCGGGCGCTGCGGACGGATATCTCGACCGGGGCCAGCAGGACGGCGTGACCGTCGGAGGGCGGGCCCGGCGCCACGAGCCGGTCACCGCGGGCGCGGGCGGCGTTGTTGGCGACGAGCGGTAACCGCTTCAGTAGCGCGGGGGTGCGCTGGAGCCGGAGAACCATGTCGGTGACCCATTCGGCGTCCGGCCGGATCACCGCGCGGTGCTTGTCGCGCCACCGCGCGCTCACCCGGGGCCCGACGGACACCGGGGCGGTGCCGGCGAACAGCCCGAGCGGGGTGGGCCGGTGCTGCCACCGCAGGAGGTAGGAGACGGTCGACAGTGCGGTGCGGCGGACGTGACGGGGCTCGGTCTGCCGGCCCCGGACGACGGCCTCGATGGCGTCGGACAGGACGGGGGTGGCCAGCTCCAGCGCGCTGCGGAAGTCCTCGCGCTGCCAGATGCGGTTCAGCCATCCGCGGGTGACGGCCACGTTGTCCAGGTCGAGGGTACGCGGGATGTCTGCCGGCCCGGGGCTGGTGGTGGCGCGCAGCATCGCAACGCCTTGCCACTGGTATCCGGCGGCTGCTCGGGAAGCCATGAGGCCCTTCCATGAGGCGGCGCGGGGAGGGAGAGGGGCCTGTGGGGCCGGACGAAGCGCTTCGCCCGGCCCCACAGGTGAGGGGTCGGCCTGGATCAGGCCGGGTCCTCGGTGAAGGAACCACAGGCGGAGGCACCGGTTGCGCAGGTGCTGCCGCAGCCGTCGCCCGTGGCGCACATGAGATGGCCGTACGAGTGCTCGGCGATGACGACCTTCACGTCCAGGGGCGCGAAGTCGTCGTCCAGGTCCGCCGACGACGCGGGCGCGACCGGGGGCGGGGCGAGAGTGGCGCTCGTCATGATGTGCCCTTCCTCTTGTTCGGATGGTGCGGGACTACTGGCTCCCGGTGTTACGCCGGGGGCCAGGAGAGCGAGATCCGGCTGTGCACCTTGTCGATGACCCGGTCGGCCGGGATCTGCTCATCGGGGGTGCCAGCCGGATAGACCCGGATGACCGGGCTGAGGCCGCCGCGCCGGTCGGCCTCCCAGTCGCGGAGGACGCCGGCGATCTTCTCGGCGAACTGCTCCGCGTGCGGGCCGAGGGCGTGCACGCCGTACTCCAGGTGCTTGTTGTCCTCGGTGCGGCGGGTGACGAGGTAGGCGAAGGTGTCGTCCTGGACGGCCGCGAGCGCGAACCGCTTGTTCACGGGATCGACCACGCTCGTGTCCGAGTTCTCATCGACGGCCATCGTGCAGAAGCCCGGCAGGCTGATCGCCATCGCCATCTGGAGGGTGTCGATGAGTTCCTGGATGCGGACGGTGACGCCGATCCACAGCTCGTGGCGCGGGAACGTAACGGCGTTGTCCAGCCGGTGCGGGTCGGCCGGCAGGCCGTCATCGAACTTGAGCCCGATCTCCGGGGTGCCGTTGACGAGGAGGAGCTCTTCCCGGTGGGCGGTGGAGCCCTGCATCGGGACGAAGCCGCAGATCCGCGCCGACTCGCTCTCCAGATAGGGGCCGTGCTCGCCCTTGACCTGGGTGAAGGCGACCGACCGGGTCAGGCCCCGCATCCGCAGCGGGACGACGAGCCGGCCGCCCTGCCTGAGCTGCGCGGTCCAGGCCGGGGAGATGTCCCAGGCCCCGGCGGTCACCATCACGACATCGACCTCACCGAGATCCGGGACGGGCTCGGCCGCGTCGGCGGTGACGACGTGCACCTGGCCGTAGCCGTGCTCGTCCAGGAGCCGTCGCGCGCGGTCGGTGACGGCCGGGTCGATGTCCACGGTGACGACTTCACCGTCCTTGCCGACGAGCTCGGCGAGGTAGGCCGCATTCAGCCCGCCCGAGCCGATCTCCAGGACCCGCATGCCGGGCTTCACCTGGGCCTGCTCCAGCATCATGGCCTGGATCTGCGGCGCGGAGACGGAGCTGAGCTGCACGCCGTGCTCGTCCGTCTTGGTGATCACGGCGGCGTACGTGTCGTACGCCTTGTCCAGCGGCGTGTCAGGGATGAACGCGTGCCGGGGCACCCTGCGCATCACCGCCTCGACCTCGGAGGAGGTGATGTTGCCGTCCGCGCACAGCTCGTCCACCACCTTGTTCCGCAGGCGGGACGCCTCGTCGGGCTCGACGGTCGTGTTCGTCATGGACTTCCTTCGGTCGTTCGTGTTCGGGGGGGGGTAGGCCGGCACGCGTGCCGGGGGCCGGGAGGCTATCGGCGAAAGCTCTCCGTTCTCGTCGGACCGCCGAAGGTTGGCGGGTTCGTGCTGGACGGCGCGCGAAGGTCCGGCGCCGGTGGTGAGCCGCCCGGCGGTCCTGTCTGTACCACTCAGGAGAGCCGGGCGGCCGTCTAGGCGGCGGGCACAAGATCGTCCAGGTTGACGACCTTGTACTCCCGCAGTTCCCGTACGAGCTGGGAGGCCAGGAACATGCCGATCTGGGGATGGCGGTAAGGGATGGGGGAGTTCATGTCCGAGAGGGCCTGTAGGCCGTTCGCACTCCACTGGTACGCGTGGCCGATCACGCCGTACAGCGGGAAACGGGTGGCGAGGAGCGCTACGTGGCCCCTGGCCCTCAGCCGCGGGCACCGGCCTGCCGCCATCCGGGCGTGCTTCAGGCAGACCGGCGGCTGCGCGGTTTTCACTGGACCGGCGTAGTCCTGTTCGCCCGCCGTCTCCAGGAAGAGGATGCCGTCGGTGCGCTTCAACTGGACGGTGCACACCTGGCACCGCAGCAGCGCCATCGTCACGCGTTGACGGTGCGGGTGAACCATCCGCCAGCGCGGTGTCCCGCAGGGCTGCCCGAAGGTGTCGAGCGACATGGAGTAGCGGGCCCAGAGCACGTCCTTGAGGTCCCGGTCCGGCGGCGCCTCATCCACGTATCGGAGACGTGGTCGGCCGTCCGGCCCGCGGCCCATGCGTAGATTGAGGAATGAGTCGGCCTCTTCGCCCTCCCGGGCGGTGATGTAGGGCACGACGATCTGGGGAGCGGTGGTCACGCGGTGCTCCCGGCGGCGAGCGCGACCGGCCGGTGCGGAGCGACGATCTGGCCGTCCGGCAACAGCTCGCCGGTGTCCTCGAAGAGCAACACCCCGTTGCACAGCAGGCTCCAGCCCTGTTCAGGGTGGGCCACCGTGGGGTGGGCGGCCTCTCGGTCGGAAGCCTCGGCCGTGGGACACGGCGGGGTGTGCTGGCACATCGTACTCGTCGTCCTCTCAAGGCAGTCTGGGGCAGTTGAGCCCGCTTCGGCGACTACAAAGCCGTGGGGGAACACGGAGTGGAGGTTGCCGAAGAGGGTGTCTGTGGGCGTTCGCGTACGAACGAGGTGTTGGCGGACTCGCTGTAGCCGTAGAAGCGGCCGAAGACCGCGTCGTCCTCCCACCACTCGGGAGCGGCGTCACCCCACTCGACCGTGTGACAGGTGTCGCGGTACGGCGACCAGCGAACGCGCAGGTCTGGAAAGCCGGGTTGCTCAAGGAGGAGGTCACGGACCTTGAGCCCGAAGCAGATACACGACACCGGGTAGTACCCGCCGCGCTTCGTGCCCCGACGGGGACCGCGAGAAAGGGCATGCGCAGGGTGCGCACAGCGATGCTCTTATCCAGCAGCCAAGTGTCGGAGATCCGTTGCTCGAAGTAGTCGAAGTCGTATGCGTCTTGCGGGAGGGCTATCACCGTGGCGGTCACGGCCGGGTGCCGGACGGAGCTGGTGCAGTGCATCATTCCGCCCCCTTGATGTAGCGGGCTTCGATCAGTTCTTCGACCAGGTCGGAGGCCACGAAGGCCAGGCGGCGAGCGAGGCCGACGGCCCGCTGATGGTCGGCCGGGGTGCGCTCCTCCCGCAGGGGGCGCCCTCGCTCAACGAGTAGGACCATCTCCGCGGTGGGCGGATACTTGTCGTCGGCAACGGTGATGTCGCTGAGCTGCTTCAGGTGGTCGCGGAGACGGTCGATCAGGGCACCGGTGGTCGCGACGGGCGGCGGCTGGTTGCCGATTGCCGTGTCGAGGTCGTCAAAGACCTCCTCCACGTCGAACGGCTTCCAGTCCTTGATCCGTTCCAGGACGAACCTCAAGCCCTCTGCATCGAGCGGAGGGGTCCACTGCGCTGTGCTGGGTTCGTCGACTGGCGGAGGAACCACGTCGTTCTCCGGAACCAGAACGGTGAGGGACATCGGAACTCCTGAAGAGGGCCAAGTGCCGGCCGTAGGGGCTAGAAGTGCTCGGTCGCTTCCGGGGTCCCTATGAAGACCCACACGTCCTTGCCCGCTGGGGTCACGGACACGGACGTGTCGTCAGCCAAGGCGCGCAGCAGCATCAGCCCGCGCCCCTCTTCGGCCAGCGAGTCCGGCGACGTGTACACAGGCGGGCAGGGGTCCTGGTCGCTGACGACGGCGGTGACACCGTCCGGCACCTTCTGGAGGAGCAGGCTGGCCATCCGGCATCCGTCGTCGTTTGCAGGGGTGTGCTGCAAGACGTTGGTGAGGAGTTCGTTGACCACGGTCAGCATGCGGTGCGCGGTGCCATTGTCGATGCGCCACCAGCAAAGGTGCGCTGCGACGATGTCCCGCACGGTTCCCAGGTCTTCAGCCCGGACGTCAAAACTCATGTCGAGTTGGCCGCCCACGCTTCTGGACGTGGCTCGAACAGAAGCGTCCCGCTCGCGGGTGTCGACGAGTAGTTCCATCGCTGCTTCCTCCGTTCTGCCAGAACCCCTTCAGGCAGGGGTGGTTGCGGTGTGTACTGGACTAGAACCGATCAGCAACCATTTAGGCAGAGCGCACCGAGCACGTGCAGAGCCTGATGCCGAGAGGTGAAGAGTTCGGCATCAACGACTTCGGGGACAGAACATGCCGCAGCCAATGAAGCAGCTCGATCCGGGGGCGTCCCCCCAGGAGTGGTTCGGGAACGAGCTGCGCAGACTGCGCCTGGAGCAGGGACTGTCGGCCAAGGAGCTGGGACGGTTAGTGCAGGTCAGCGACGACATGATCTTGTCGATCGAGAAGGGCAAGTACCCGAGCTGCCGTCGCGATGTCGTTCAACGGCTCGATGATGTCCTCCGCACGGGAGGGCTGCTTGACCGTGCGTGGCCGATGGCGTTCGGCAACCGCGATGCCGATAGAAAGCGGGCTGATGCCGATAACGCTTCCACGCGCAGGGGGGAGGGACGCGTTCAGGCGCCGACAGGCCGCATCCTGGGCAGAGACGAACCGACTCTTCGCCCTGGGAGCCATGAGCCCGTGATTCGACGCTCGTTCCTCCAAATCGGCGGCCTCGCCGCCATAGCACCCCTCGACCTCACCGACGTCTTCGCCCCCTCCGAGCTGTCTCTGCCGACGACCGTCAACCCGACCCACATTGACCAGGTCTTGGCCGCGGCCACCGCCATCAGCGGTATGGACAACGAGCTGGGCGGCGGTGGCATGGTGCGTGACGTAGCCAGCCGCGCGATGCAGTGGTCGGCCGGCCTGCTGCAAGCCCAGTGCCCCGAGCACCTGCGAACCGAACTGTTCGCCGCCGTATCGCGACTTGGCATCGTGGTGGGCGCCTCTGCCTTCGATGCCTACCACCACGACGAAGCCACGCAGACGTTTCGGTTCGCAGCAGACTGCGCCGAGGAGGCTGGCCACTGGCACCTGCGAGCCAAGACGTACTCGTTCCTCGCCCGGCAAGCGGCATGGATCGGAGCACCCGATGACGGCCTCACCTACGCCGAGAAAGGGCTCGTACGCTCCGACCGTCTGACCGCGACGGAACAGGCGATGCTTCACACGGCACGGGCCAGGGCCTTCGGGAAGATGGGCAACGTGCGCGACACCATGGCGGCCGTCGGTGCTGCGGATGAAGCATTCACCCGGGCCCGGCCTGCCGAAGATGCGCCCTGGATGGCCTACTACGACGAGGCGCAGCACAACGGGGACACAGCACACGCCCTGTTCGATCTCGCCATCCTTGCCGGACAAGACCCGGGCCGGGCAGCCCGCCGATTCGACACAGCGGTGAAGGGACACACCGACGCCTACAAGCGGTCCCGGGCGATCTCGCGGACCAAACTGGCCTCCCTGATCATGGCCAAGGGCGACCCTCGCCAGGCCGCGACGCTCGGCCACCACGCCCTGGACGAGGTAGGTCGGCTCACCTCCCGGCGAGCCGCCGACGATCTGCGGCAGCTCGGCCGCTTCGCCTCGAAGTACCGGACGGTCCCAGAGGCTTCGGGACTGCGAGATCGTATCGCCGCTACGGTTTCCGCATGACTGCTTCGCCAGCCGCACCCGCGCGCCACGTCCTGGAGCAGGCTTGTTCCGCGGCCGGACTGGACTCCGCCGGAGCGGAACCGCTACGCCTGGCTGAGAACCAGATATGGCGGCTACATGGTCAACGGGTGATCGCGCGGATCTCACGGGAAGGCCAGAGTGCTGCGGCGGCCCGCGAGGTACGCGTCGCGCGTTGGCTCGCCGAGGAGGGCGTCGCCGCTGTTCGCCTGGTCGACGTGGAGCAGCCGGTCGAGGCAGGCGGTAGGCCCGTGACCTTTTGGGTGGAACTCCCGCCGCAGGAGCACGGCTCCGTCGAAGACGTCGCCCACGTGCTGTCGCAGCTCCACGCCTTGACCGTGCCCGACATCGAGCTGGGGTATCTCGATCCCTTCGTCCGGATCGGCGAGCGACTGGAAGCGGCCAACGCCATCCGTGACGAAGACAGGGAGTGGCTTTACGGCCTTCACCGCGACCTCGCAGCGGCCTGGGCCGAGAGGCCGGCCGGTCTCCCTGACCGAGCTGTGCACGGCGACGCCTGGCCCGGCAACATCGTCCGCACGGTCGACGGGACCCTGATGATGGACCTGGAGCGCTTCTCCGTGGGACCTCCGGAGTGGGATCTCGTGTCCACCGCCGTGCGCGCGAAGACCACGGGCGCCGTCAGCACGCGCGAGTACGACCGGTTCTGTGCCGTCTACGGGCACGACGTGACGACGTGGGAGGGCTATCCCATCCTCGCGCGTGCCCGAGAGCTGCGGATGGTGACGTACGCGGCCCAGCACGCAGCAAACAACCCGGAGTGGAGCAGTCAGGCGCAGTACCGGATCGACTGTCTGCGTGGTCGATCCGGCCCGCGGCCTTGGGCGTGGAAAGGAATTCTCTGAAGGAGGGCTCAGCACCCTGCTAAGGAGCGTATTTGGTTGCGATCAAGGAGAGCTTCGTAACGGTTGTGGACGGTCGGCCAAGCGCCGAACTCCGCCGGCATCTCCCGCCACTGCCCGCCCTCCCTGAACCGCCAAATCACGCGCTCGAACTGCTGCCGCAGCCGCTCGGGGTATGGGCCGTACCTGCCTACCGGCAGGTACGGCCCATGAACCCCCGCTCGGAATCGTTCGTTGTCCTCGCGTCACGCAAGATGGTTACCGGACCGGACCGGGCCGTGCCGCGAAGGCACATCCCACAGATTGATCACGACGCTTGCTTTCTAGCCGATGTTCCGGACCGCCCACCGCTGCGAAGTCCCACCCGTGCAAAACGACAGTTGCACCCGGTCGCGCGTGTTCCTGGCCAGGCACGTACCTGTTGCCTTGTTGACGATCATCGCACCCTCCGCGTACAGCTGCACCGACCAGTACGCCGCCTGGTCATCGGCCAGGCACGGTTTCATAGCGAGCAGCCCGCTCCGCACCGTCAGGCACAACCCCGTTGCCTTCTGCCGCAGGGCCGTGTAGTCGAGGGCGTCGTCCCGGTACCACGTCTGGTAGCCGCCGCCGTTGCAGTCGGTCACATACACTCCGAAGCCCGGGTCCGACCGATAGTCCAGACACTTATTTGTGTGCGGCATGCCCTCGAACGCCGACCTTGCCGCCGCCGCGCTCGCCGATGGCACGTTCAGCCCCATCATCATCCCGGAAGCTGCAACGATCACTGCCAACCTCTTCCACACCATGAGACCCTCCGGGACGCATAGAGCTGAGCGAGAGCATGACAGCAGAAGTCTGCCGCGACATGAGGTCCGTGCGCTAGTGCGCGGCCGCTTGCAACGCCCTGTTCCCGGAACGACGTTGCCACGGACCGGCCTCATTGAATGCACCGGCTACGGCACCGAGCCAACGTCACCACCTAGACGAACTGCACCTCGGTCAGCTCGAACGCGCCAGCAGTCTGCGAGAACCTGCTTCTGAGCCGGGTCTGTACAGGCTCACACCGTACAGACCCCTTCCTGGCGACCCTTCTAGATTGCTGGGGACTCGGGCCCGTCGGGTTCAACCGACCCATCTGAAGCGGATACGCCCCTGTACGTAGGCCGCCTGGTTTCCGCTCTCGCAGGCTGATCATTTTTCGCAAGCGTCGCCTGGCAACGGTGCAACTCGGCCCGCGCTTCAGATGATGGCTCACCGTCTACCAGCTTCCGCCTCAGGCTTTCATACCGACGCTGGCTTGACGCACGCCCCGCCCTGACGGCATCACACATTCAGGGGTAAGTGATCGTGTTGGTGTAAGCGTCGTAGATTATGTCGCCATCGCTGTTGTACATGGTGAATGATGCGTATGCCGTCAGCCCAGTGAAGCGCGAGGCGTCGGCGGTCACCTGTTTTGAGGGAGTCTCGCCGCAGGGCCTGAGACTGGTGGATGCCACCACCTTGCTGGAGGACCAGAGGGCAACGCGGTAGCCAGCACAATTCGCGGGAGGGTAATGGACGGTTGCTTGCCCAATGAACGTCGAACTGACCAAGGCCAGGCATAGTCTGGACTCGGAGTCCATGGCGGTGCACTGCTGCTCATTGACTGCCGTCCGCGCGGGGGACGAAACCTCTGCAGCCTGAGGGGAGGATGCAGCAGCCGGAACCGATCCTGCCCCTATGGTCAAACTTGCGGCACCGAATAGTGCCAAAAGTAAACGACGCATAACTCTCCTCAAATCCTTTCAGTACCCTGCTGTTGACTCACGAGTCTGACCTTCGCGAGTCCTGTCCGCAAGGCCACGACAGGACAATTTCAGGTCAGTTCATGGGGGTTTTACTCAAGGCTTCGTCGTTGTCGCGTGATGTCCGGTTTCGTGATCATGTGAGGTCAAGGCAGGCGAGGTGGCGGCGGGGGCTGGCGGGCGTTCTAGATTGCTGGGGGCTCGGGCACGTCGGGTTCACTCGGCCTTTCTGAAGCGGATACGCCCCCGTACGTAGGCCGCCTGATCTCCGCTCTTCTAAGCTGATCATCTTTCGCGCCCACTTCGGGGGTGATCTCACCCGGCTCCCGGGCGGCGACCTTCGTGAACACCTGCTCCGCGCGATCCAGGGTCAACCGCATCGTGCCGTAAGGCCCCACGGCGTACCCGGTCCGGTGCCCGTGCAGGTGCAGTTCCTCCACTGCCTGAAGGCCGGCGTCGACCTCCGGCACGTCGTCCGGTGGGACGAGGGCGTGCAGTTCCTCCGTCCACTCCCAACCGAGATCACGGAGCACGGTCCGGGCTTCCTCCTGCTCCCAGCCGCTTCGCGCCACCAGTCCGTGACGAGGGTCCGTCGAGAAGACCATGTTCGGGTCCGTCATCATCCGGCCATCTCCTCGACTCGTCCCGCAGATCCCGTCTCCTCGCCCTTGGCCGTGGGCCAGGCCGCGAGCTGGAAACGCGCTGGACGCTCGTCGTGCTTGCCGACGCGGCATTCGTCGCCCGCCTTGCCCAACGCCTTGTTCATTCGGGTGAGGAATCGGTCGTACTGCTCATGCCAGATCACGGACGAGCCCGCCTCCGTATACGCGTCTCCCCTGGCGAAGGCCAGGGCTGCGATCTCGTATGCCAGGCCATCGTGCTTCGCCCAGCACGGCGGGATGACATCCTGCGGCTGCCAGGCGTACGTCCGGTTCAGCCAGCGGCAGACGGAATCGAGCCACGCGGGCATCGGCTTGATCAGCTCTGCTGACAGGGCGCCGATGTCCCACGGGACGGGACCGTCGGCGGCCACGGACTCCTCCGTGCTCCGCTCCGCGATGTACTCCAGGATCAGCGCGGGCGGCTCGGGGAAGGGCTCGAAGTGGGTCAGGGTCTCGGTCATGCGGCAGCCGCTCCTTCACGGCCGGCCCACGCCACCGCGTGGGCCTTGGCCTGGTTCTTCTTCTCGGTAGCCCGCCGGGTCCGCTCGGCTTCGTTGGCGGCTCGGAGGTCCCGGACGTGCCCCTCGATCTCGGGCCAGGAGTCCCAGGTCCACATGCCGTCGAGCCGGGAGACGATCGGCGGGAGGTTGTCCGCGAGGACCAGGGCGTGCCCCTCGGGAAGGCCCCTGATCTCGTCTCCTCGAAGGACGGGTTCGAGCGCCATGTGCGTGGCCGTCGAGTGACCGCCGCGGTCCCCGCCGGACGTGGTCTTCGTCGTGCGCTCTCGCTCGACCTGACCGCACAGATCGGACATGTCCTTCAGGAAGTCGGGGTCCTTGTCCCCCGGCAGGACGATGACGTTGTTGGTGAAGGCAGCCAGCTCCTTGGCGGTGTCCTCGCCGAAGCGGGCGCGAGCCGATGCCCACGCCTGGAGGCCGTAGACCACTGTGATGCCTCGGCCCCGACCGTCGGCGACGCGTTGGCGGAGGGAGGGGATAGGCGCGATGTTCGGTGCCTCGTCCAAGGCCGCGAGGAGTGCGGGGTCGAGCCGCCCGGCCGGGGACGCGAGGGCGTGCGCTTCCGCGAAATCCAGAAGGTCTTCGGCTATCGCGGTGGTCAGCGGCGCGACGCTGTTCACCTCGCTGTCCTTGCCGAGGAGGTAGAGGGTGCCCCCGGCGTCGAGGAACGCGCCGAAGTCCGTGGGGTCCTCTCCGTCTCCCTGAAGGGCGTTGATCACCGACTGGTGCATGAAGGGTTCGAGGGCGGCGTCGAGGGTCGAGGCGGTGTTGCCCACGGTGCGGCTGTCGCCGGTGGTGGCCGTGCGGAGCATGTCGGCCCAGCCGGGGCCGGCGCCCGGGTGAGCGTTGAGGATGCCGAGGGGTGCTGGGTCGGTCAGCTTTCGGGCCCACCGCAGCACCCAGTCGAGTGCGGCACCGTCGAGGGCGGCGGCGTGGAAGAAGGCCGCGAGGATCTTGGACGCCTGCCCCTTGTAGAAGGCGCTGCCCTCGCTGGACTGTGCCGCACCGTTGGGGGTGCGCGAGCCCGCGACGAACGCCTTCCCGCGCATCATCGCCACCTCCGTGTCGGTTGCGCCGTTGATCGGTGTCCACCGGAAGCGCGGGAGGCTCGGTGCGATGTTCTGCGGGTCGAAGACGGCGACGGGGCGGCCGTCCCGCTGCCGCGCGTCGAGAGTCAGTTCGACCAGATCGGGCTTGGTCGAGGTGGCGAGGACCGGCCCCGCCCAGCGGCGGACGAGCGGGGCGAAGAATCGCAGAGTCTTTCCACTGCCCATCGGGCCGATGACCCGGCATGCCTTGTCGGCGCGGGACCACAGCTCGACGCCCTTCGGGCGCTGCGAGGTGCCCAGCGAGTAGCCGAAATCGTGAGGATCGAGGGGGTGGTGCATGACGTACTCCGGAGCCAGGTGGGCGGGCGACGAGGAAAGAGGATCAGCGAGCGGCGGGGCGGTTTTTCGCGAAGCTCACCCCGGTTACGCGGCTGGGGTGGCCGTCGTCGCTGGTGAGGGAGGGCCGGATCTCGGTGGCCTTCAGGACTGCTTTGGCCGACATCTGGCGCTTGAGCTGTCCCTTGCTCGCGAACCCGGCGTTGCGCCGCCCGCGGTTCAGCAGGAACCAGAGCGTCACCAGGGCTACCGCGCACACGGCCGTCACGGCGTACAGGGCAAGGGAGATGCCGCCGGGCATGATGTCCATTACTCGGCCCTCCGGGCGACGCGGGCCGCCAGGTAGCGCATCCGCCGGCCGCACAGCCGCGACATCGACGCGTCGGGCCCGGCACAGCGCGGGGGCGCGGTGTGGAAGGCGCTGTGCAGGTCCTCGGCGGCTCGCCAGATGTGGGCGACGGCCGTACGTACGCGTCCTCCAGCGGCGGAGTAGTCGCCGTGGTCCAGCACGAGGGCCAACTCCTTCATACGCCGTGCGAGGTCGAGCGCTTCGGCGTGCAGCTGGTCGATGTCCTGTCGCACCGCGCGCTCGTCGGCGGGAAGCGCGGTGTGGTCGGTGGTGACGGTCATGGCGGGGGCTCGTTCCGAATCTGTGTGGAAGGGGTCGGCGGTCGACAGGAGGCGGTGCCCGCTCATTCGGCGTCCGGGGAGGTGCTGGTCAGGTCGGTCATCGAGCCGGAGGAGAAGCACAGGTGCTGCTCGGCCTCCACCAAGAGGTGCTGGACGCCGGGGTAGATCACCTCGCCGACCTTCCACAGCGCGATTCCGCGGCGCAGGCGCATGATGTGCTCGGCCGTCCAGGACGGCAGACCCAGCCGGGCCACCGTCGCTTCGGCCTCGGCCTTCTTCTGGCTGTAGATCACGATGGTGTCGGCCATCTTCAACGCCGCTTGGGTCTCCGGGCTGTCGTCGATGTCGGACAGGTGATGGACGATGAAGATGCAGCTCAGCCCGTATCCCCGCGCGAATTTCAGGAACTTCTCAAGCAACGAGGCGAGTTGGGGGGTCCCGAGGATGTGCCAGGCTTCCTCGCAGACGAGGATGCGCTTGCGCTGCGTGTAGCGGCGGCAGCCGGAGGCGGGGTTCGGCCCCAGCTCCCAGGCTCCGGAGTTCGCGTCGACCACGACGCGGTCGTGCTGCCCCGGCTCCGTCCCGCATTCGCACAGCGGGCGCAGCCAGACCTCTTCGAGGAAGACCGAGATCACGGCGACGAGGATGGTCATGGCGACGCCGCCGGACGGGACCTTGGTCAGGTCGAAAACGATCATGTCGGCGTCGAGATCCACGCCCAGGCTGGTCGGGCCGTCGAGCATGCCCGTCAGGTCGCCGGTCGCGTCCTGTTCGCTGCCGCAGAGCCGGTCCAGGACGTAGGACGCCTCCAGGCCATCACCGAGAAGTTCGTCCCGCGTGCGCTTCTTGGCCGTCGCGTCGGACTCCTCCGGGGACCGCAGCGCGGCGGAGACGTCGGCCAGGACCGGGGTGCGGCCGAGTTCTCCCGCCCTCTGGTGGGCCCTGCGGATCGCGATCCGCAGGGCCGAGCCGGCGAACTCGTCCAGGGCCTTGCCGAGACCCAGT
This sequence comes from Streptomyces enissocaesilis, assembly GCF_039533765.1. NCBI lineage: Bacteria > Bacillati > Actinomycetota > Actinomycetes > Kitasatosporales > Streptomycetaceae > Streptomyces > Streptomyces enissocaesilis. The sequence continues at coordinate 55,163 of NZ_BAAAUD010000040.1, forward strand.
TCAACGATCGTGCGCACCAGCTCGACTTGCCGCTTGCCCGCGATGGCCGGGTCCATCGGGTTGATGCACGAGGCACCACGGCCGCCGCCGGGGGCGAACTTCACCGGGGCCTTGCCGGTCAGCGAGCGACCGAGCGCGGCCCACTCGCCCTCCTCGCGCTCCTTTTGCTCCTTGGTGTCGAGGACGACGACCTGACGCCCGAGGCGGATCTGCCGGGCGGCGTACGTCTTGGTCAGGGCCGACTTCCCCCGGCCCGTGTCCCCCATGACGATCATGTTGCCGCCGGGCAGGCCGTCACCGAACGCCGAGAATGGGCAGTAGATGAACGCCTTGCCCGAGTACAGCTCCCGGCCGATGATCGCGCCCGCCGTGCCGAGGGTCGGCGGGGCGATCGGCAGGTACAGGGCCTGGCTGGTGGTCGTCTCGGTGTAGAGGGGACGGCGCACCGTCTCGTGCATCGGCGACAGCGGGGCGAGGTCGAGCAGGTCGGTCACTTGATGCCTCCGGCGAGGGGCAGGGTCGTGGCGAAAGCACGGGCGTGTTCGAGGTCGAGCCATTCGATCCGCAGGTGCGCGTTGCGGGCGCGGGAGGCGGTGGTGCGCTTGGTGCGCTCCAGTTCTTCGGCGCTGCGCGAGGAGATGGTGATGTAGCCGACGACGGCGGAGCCGGCCGCGCCGGAGGAGGCCAGGGTCATGCCGCGTGATCCGGTAGCGCTGGCGGCGATCTGGTCGCGCGGGTCGATGTTCTTGCCGCGCTTGCGGTCGCGGTCGATCTCGGCCTGGTTGTTCGTGTCCTCCGCGAGCATCCGCTCCACGGCCTTGTCGTTGGGTTCGAGCTGTTGCGTGATCGAGATGGTGCGGATGACGTCGGGCATCCCGATCAGCAGAGGCGAGAGGAAGTCGGGGCCGACGGGGGTCGTGGGCCATCCGACGACGGCGGCCGTGGCGTGGTACCAGCTGTCCGTGGAGCCTGCCGCGCGGGTGGCAACGTGGGCGCCGTCGCGGACGTCGACGTTGCGGGGGAAGGCGTGCGCCTGTCGGAGGTCTGTGTCCCAGATGGCGTGGTCAGGGTCGTAGGAGTTGCGGATGAACGCCGTCATCCGGCCTTCGTCCAGGGGTGCGATCACGGAGAGGTCGGCGTCCTCCGCGCGGGACCACAGCTCATCCAGGTACGCGGCCATGGCGGCGGCGATCCCCTCGTCACCGGTACCGCGGGCGGCGCCCTCGGCCGCCAGGTCGCGGGTGAACCGGGCGTGGATGGTGATGTAGTAGCGGTGTTCCTCGGCGCTGGTGGAGACGGCGTTGGCCAGTACGTCGTACGAGTCCTTCAGCCACTGCGGGGCGTCCGTCGTCGCGGCCGACTCGTCGCGCTGCGCGATGTAACGCTGGTGGGCGTAGGGGTCCGACTTCATCTGCCGGGCCAGGACTTGGATGCGCTTCACCGGGTGTTCTTCGACGTTCCCGAAGGCGTCGAGGAGTTCGCCCCAGCGCTCCAGGGCCACGATCTGCTCACCGACTTCCTTGCCGCCGAGGCCGGGCGAGGCGATCTCCAGAGTGGCTGTGACGCACCCGGCCTCCGGCTGGAGGACCACGATGGCCTGCTGGCCGCGAACTGTGACCGGCACCCACGTCATGCCCGTGACGCCTTCCGGTTCCACAAGAGCGGCGTCCGGGGGCGTGCCATTGGCACGCACGCCGGCCTCGACAGCCGGGGACACCCACACGCCGCCGGTACGGCGGAGCGCCTTGCGGTGGTAGCGGTTGATCCGCCACCAGCGGTAGATGGTGCGCCGCTGGGACGTGCCCTTGGGCCGGTACGGGGCGTACACGATGACCAGGGCGAGCAGGATCGGCAGGACCAGGGACGTTGCGGCGATGGCCGTCACGCCGTTGAAGAGGTAGCCGAAGAGGATGCCGGTGACGGCGCCGCCGCCGAGGACGACCTGTTCGCCGAGGTCGCGGCGGCCGACCAGCCCTGTGGGGCGGTGCTTTCCGAACTGATACGTACGAGTCGACATGGAGGGTCACTGATCCTTGCTGGGGTTCGGTCGTCCGGGTGCCTGGCCGCCCGAGGGCCGCGACGGCGGCGGGGGCGTGACGGAGGGCCCGGAGCCCGAGGTGGTTCCTGATGAGGAGGAGGGGGAGGCGGGCGGTGTCGGGCCCGAGGTTCCCGTGCCGGTTGACGGCGGGGAGGGCGGCTGTGCTGTGCTCGGTGCCCCGTTGGCTCCCGGTGGGCGTCCGGCCGAGGCGTGCCCACCGGCCGAGGACCAGTCCGGAGAAGAGCTGACGACCGGGTCGGAGGTCGCTCCCTGGGGACGAGCGGCGGCCGGTGCACCGGACGTACCGGCGGTGTCGTCGCCGCCCTGCTGGCTTTCGGGCTGTTCGGGCTTGCCGCCGCCTGCGGCGTCGGTGCCCTGCGCGCCCGGGGAACTGGTGGCCTTGTTCTTCGCCATGTCGACGCCGGCCTTGGCGATGGCGGCACCGGCCGCGACCGGTCCGGCCACAGCAGTTCCGCCGCCCATCTTCGCGCCAGCGGTCTTCGCGCCAGCGGTCTTGGCGCTAGCGGTCTTGGAGCCTCCGACCAAGGAGTCCTGGACACGAGCGCCCATCGCCCTGTTGGCGTGCTGGGCGGGGCCGTCGATCGCGGCGGCCGGGCCGGAGGACTGTGCACTCTTCCGGTCGTGGTGGAGGCTGGCCATCTCGTCGCCGAAGGCGGGCACCCACTTGTAGAGCGTGGCGGACGCGAAGACGGCGAGCAGGAGGATCAACGCGCCGACCAGGGTCTTGGAGACCGCGTCGGACATGCTCCCCGAGGTGTCGCTGAGGATCGCGCCGCCAAGGCCCAGCAGGGCGAACAGGATCGGTTTGCTCAGGCCGATGGCGAAGATGGCGCCGAACCACTTCTTCGACTTGCCCCACAGGTCGCGATCGACCAGCCCGGCGTTGACGATCGGCCCGAGCGCGACGGCCACGTAGATGGCCGCGCTGCGGATCAGCAGCTCGATCCACATCAGCAGGGCGCCGCACATCATGATGAGGTTGACGACCAGCAGCTGTCCCACGCCCTCCGTGGGGTTGGCTGCCATGACCTTGAGGATGTTCTCCAGGAACGGCTTGAAGTTGCTCGTCGCGTACGGCTCGAAGACGGCCGTGACTTCGTCAATGGCCTTCATCAGCAGCGCGATTGCGCCCGGCGTCATGGCGTTGACCACGAACTGGAGGAGCAGGAAGCCGATCGCCTCGGAGACGGCGGTGGTCAGGGCGACTCCGCGGACCGCCCGCTTGGCCACAGCGATCAACCAGAGGGCCACGGTGAGCAGACTGGAGGCCGCGAAGATGATCGCGTACTGCTTCAGGAAGCCGGGGCTCGTCAGGTCGATCTTCGTGGTGTTCTGGATCAGCTCCAGCATCTTGCGCAGGAACCAGATGTTCGCCTCGGTGAGCTTCTGGAGCAGGAACCCCAGCGGGTCCTTGACGAAGTCAATGGCCGCCTTCGCCTCACACACCATCGGGATGTAGCAGAAGGGGTTCGCCACCGCCGAGGGCACAAACACGAACCCGATGATCACGTTGACCATCGCCACCGCCTGGAGGCGGCGGCGCCAGCGACCCGGCGCTCCCCGCTCGATGGTCAGCAGGCCGGGGGCGTCGTCACGCAGTCGCAGGCGCATTGCTGGCACCCCCCACGTCCGCGAAGCTGTCGGCCGGGGCCGCCTCCTGCATGGCCGGCGGAGACGGCACGAGCGGTTCGGACGGCGTGACGGCCGTCGTCTTCCAGGTGCCGTCCTCCCAGACCAGATCCACGGTCATCCGCAGGAAGGCGACCTGCGGGCGTTGCGTCTCGTCCTTCCCGGCGACGCCGCCCACCGACGCCGTCCACAGCTCGATGCTCGCGGCCTGGTCGGAGTAGGAGATCGAGCGGGTGGCGAGCGCCGCAGTCCGCGTGATCAGTTCGCTGCCGTCGGCGGTCGTCCCGTCCGCGCCGACACCGCGGTTCTCCATGACCAGACGAGCCGTCGAGTCGGTGTCCGAGGTGACCGAGTGCAGCACGCTCGACGCGGCGGTGGCCGCCAGCATCCGGTGCCGCCAGTCCTCATCGGTGAAGAACCGGGGATCGCCGTAGAGCATGGTGGCGCTGACGGCGGCGGCACGCGCGCCGCGTTCGTTGTGTCCGTACGGGGCCGGGAATCCCTTTCGGTCTTCGGTGCCGCTCAGCACGGGGTCTTCTGCAGCGGCCGGAACGTAGTCCGAGAAGTCGCCCGGCACGTTGGACGCCTGCCGCACATCGATCGGAGCGACGAGCCCCTTCGAGGCCGAACTGTCCTTCAGCTTCCAGTCGTTGGATTCCCAAGTGAGGGTGACCGTCACCGACTGGAAGCCCGTCTTCGGTGTTGCGTTCCCGGCCGCGCTGCCGCGAACCGTCGTGGTCCACAGCCGCACCATCGCCCCGTGGGCGTCGAAGCCCAGGACATGTGCCGAGAGGACGCCGGTACGGGCGACGGTCTTCTTGGCGGAGACCTTGGAGGTGTCGCCCCGCAGGGAGCCGACCGCGTCCTCGGCAGCGTGGTCGGCCTTCTTCACCGCCGCATCAGCCGAGCCCTTGGCCGCCATAACTGCCACCGCACGGTGCCGCGCGTCCTTGTCCGTGAGGAACTGCGAGCTCCCGCTGACCGTCGTGTAGTTGGCCGCTGCCGCCTTGGCGCCGGATCGAGTGTGCGGGTAGCCGACGGGGACGCCATGCAGCTCCCGCACGCCTTTCCCGCTCGCCTGCGGAGCCGAGTGGGCGGGTGCCGACGCGGAGGGTGCCGTGGCCGGAGGGGTGCCCGTCGTCATGCTGACGACCACCCCGGCCGCGGTGACCACGGCCGCGCCGCCAGCCACGATGCCCCAGAGCTTGGCCGACGAGCGGCGCGCTCCGCTGGCTTTCGAGGAGGAAACATTACTCCGGGATCGCATAGGCATGGGTCACACACCCATGCCGTACGTGATGGCGAAGATGGTGCCGAAGCTGGCCACGAGGAAGACGCAGGTCAGGCCGCCGACCATCATGCCCTTGCCGCGCGAGCTGTCCATCGTGGAGTGGCCCTCACCGAACCACCCCTTCGACTTGCCGACACCGGCGAGGAAGGCGCCGGCGCCGACGACGAGGACGACGGCGGCGATGACACCCAGGATGACCTTCGCCGTGCCGCCGAGCTTCCCGAAGGGGCCCCAGTCCGGCTTCACGCCGGACACAACATCGGCTCCGGCGGCGAGGGTCGTGTGCAGGGAGGGATCGGCAGCGGCAGAAAGGAGGTTGTGCATGGTTCAGCCCCTTGGTGCTGTGAGGAATGGTTTGGGATGTTTTAGTGTGATTAGCCGACGTGCCGCATCGCGATGATCTGCGGTTTCCAGTAGCTGAGCGGCTTGATCCGCACCTGAGCCCCGGTGTGCGGTGCGTCGATGACCTGGCCGCCGCCGATGTACATGCCGACGTGCTCAGGGCCGGCGCTGCCCGGGACGCTGAACAGAAGGTCGCCCGGGGCGAGTTGGGGGACGGCCTTGACTGCGGTCCCTGCGTGGACCTGGTCGTACGTGGTTCGCGGCAGGTTCACTCCCGCCGCTGACCAGGCCATCTTGGTGAGCGAGGAGCAGTCGCAGCCGCCCACACCCTCGTACGGCATGACGCAACTGCCGCCCCACCGGTACCAAGTGCCCAGGGCCGTCTTCGCGGCTGAGATCGCGCGGGCGGCGCCCTTGCCGGCCGGTGCGTCCGGGCTGACGGCGTCGGCCCATTTCGAGGCCAGAGCGCGGATGCTGCGCACGTAGTTGCGGGTCTCGGGGTACGGGGGGATGCCGCCGTACTTGATCACCGCGCCGCCGCCCGCGTTGTACGCGGCCAGCATGTTGTCCGTCGAGTCGCCCGGCACCTTCTTGACCTCGTCGGCCAAGGTGCAGTCGTACGCGGCTTGCGCGGCGATGGCGTCGGCGGGGTTGCGGACGTCCTTGACCCCGTCGCCGTCGCCGTCCTTGCCGTGCTGGGCCCAGGTCCCCGGCATGAACTGGGCGATCCCGAGAGCGCCGACGGGTGACGTCGCGCCGGAGTTGAAGTGGCTTTCCGTGTAGAGCTGAGCCGCCAGGAGCGAGGCTGTGACCTGCGGGCACTCGCCCGCGTGCTTGTTGATCAGCTCACGGACCCAGCCCGGCACGGGAGCGTCCGTCGTGATGCCGCCACCCGGACCGGCTTCCTGCGCGGAGGCGCTGTCGGCCCCTCCGAACGTGGTCAGCATGGCGACACCGGTGATGAGCCCGGCCGTGACGAGTCCCAGGCCAGCTTGCGTGCCCTTGTTCATCGCGGCCCCGTCACGCCCAGGGCAAGGCGGTGACGCGCCAGCCCTTGGAGGTGTGCTCCAGGCGGAGCGCGAGCTGTTCGCTACTGCTGCGCGTGTGACCGGACTTCGGGGTGGTCGTGAGGGTGTAGCTCACGCGGACGAGAGCGGAGGAGGCCGTTGCCGCAGGTGCGCCGTCGGGGACGACTGCTGACGTGATTTTGGCCGTCTGATGTGCCTTCTCGGCCCGCAGGGCGGCCCAGGCGGCGTCTTGACCCGGCCGCTTCTGGGCGAGCACGTCAGCGAGTTCCCCCGAGGCGAGCCGCGCTGCCCGAGCGCCGGCATCCGCGTACGAGTTGTCGGCACCGTCGCGGGCATCGTGCTCCGCGTAGGCCGTAGTGAAGGCCCGCGCCGTCCGTTCAACGTCCTTGGGGAGCCCGGTAGCTGACGAGGAGGAGGCAGCGCTGCTGTGCGGCGTGGCCGTGTCGGGGATGCCCGCCGAGACAGAGTGCGGCTGCGCGGACGCGGTCGAGGCCGGGGAGGCGTCGTTGGTCGAGTTGGAGCAGCCGGTCGACAGAAGGGCCAGGGAACCAGCCACACCTATTGCGGCTGATATGGGTATGAAACGGGTGGATCGAGGCATGCGGGGACCACAACCTTGGTGCAAGAGATTTCGGAAGTGCGAGCGGCGCGGTCCCGCGGGGGGTTGGGGGCCGCGCCGCTCCTTCGCAGGAAGGAGGGGGATTCCTTCTGCGGGCTTTACCGGCGAATGCCGGGGAAATCGCAAAGCAGGCCGGAGCGTATAGCTCTATCTGCCTGTCTCATCTGCGGAAGAGTTCGATCTTGTTTCGCATCTGCGAGACGGTTGAGCTGGCGGGCGCGTTACTCATATCAAGGCCATCAGCCCCTTCCGTGATTCGGGCGAGACCGTGAGCAGATCTCTACGGCCGGAAAACGCCTTGTGGCGTTGGCCGTGCCTGAATCCTTGCAGGGGTTCGCGGACAACTCGAATCACGAAAAAAGCCGGAACTTAATTCCAGGAATTAAGTTCCGGCTTTCGCCAGGGGGGAGGCTTTGCGGGCTCCTTATGCGGCCCCGTGGCGCAGGTGCTCGATCGCCACGCCGAGCCACGGCGCGGCCGGGCCGGAAAGGAGCAGGGGTGCGCACGTGCTGTACGAGAGGACGACGGCGGACGGCTCAGCAGCGACCCCGGTCAGAAGGGCGTGGTCGAACGGCATCCACTCACGAGCCCTCAGCGGCAGGAGCCGTACCCCGGTTGAGGTGAGCACCACTTGGGCGGCGGTGTGATCGCGCCACTGCGGAAGAGCGGCATCCTCCGCTTCCTGGCGCCGACGGGCGTCGAGTCGCCCGTTGCTCACCCACCGCCGGCCGAAGGTTGGGTGATCCTCGAAATACCCGCTGGCCGAGGTCGGGTAGTCGACCTCTGTCCCGTAGAAGCGGGCGGCGGAGCACGCCACGTCCGCGAAGGCGACTTCACCGGCCGCAAGTGCAAGGCCGTCCGCTTGGACCGGCACAAGACTGCCGCCGCCCTGGAGGTGAACCGTGAGGGCGGACGCTGCCTGCACGGCATCGGCGCGGATGGCGTCCTCCGCCCGGTCGCGTCGGCGAGACCACATCGTCGTTCCTTCCTGATCAAGCTGACCGGCCGGGGCCTGCACGGCGCGAGCCACGCAGGCCCCGGGCCCGTCATGAGATGAGATCACCAAAGGGCGGTGGAGGCAGCGGCGGGTGTCCTCGTTGCCTCCTCGTCCTCTTCCTTCAGCCGGGCCAGCAGCACACCAAGACGGTCGTTGCTGATCGCCTGGTGCTTGCGGACGGCGTCCCCTATAACCTCACGACTGGTCCGTCCGGCCCGCTCGGTAGCGGCCCGCGCGATCGGCAACAACTCCGCCAACCAGTCGTCATCCGCCTCCCGGTCCTGTGGGCATTCCGCGTCGTCCGGGACGGATGGCTTTTCGCCGTCTGTAGGGGTCCGGACCGCTGTGGGCCCGGAGGATTTCGTACTCTCCGGCACGGCTGTGGTCGGCACGTGGTCCGCAGGTTCGCCGCCCGGTCCGTCCGCGCTCTTACCCTCCGTCTCCTCTCCGTCCGCTCCCGCGGACGGGTGAGCCGCAGCGTCCTCCGTATGTGGTTCTACGTCGGGCAGGGGCTCGGCTTTCCGCAGGTCAACGGTTACTGCGGCGGCATACTGCGGCGCGGACGGACCGCTCGTCAACGGCCGTGGAGGCATCGACGCTGGTGCTTCGAGCGGACGAGGACCCTGCTGGACCGCGACGCGTTCGAGCGTCGGAGACTTCTCGCGGACCGGTCCGGGACCAGTGTCAGCCCGGTCCGGGACCGCCCGCTCAGCCGTCCGCGCCATCAGGATGTAGAGGTGGACCGATCCGGCCAGTGCGAGGGGCGCGAGCATCGACAGCACACCGACGACGCTGTCCGTAAGGTGCAGCGCGGACCGTCCGGCCTGCGGAGAATCATTCAACGTGATGGCGTGCAGAGCGTTCGCGCCGAGGCTCGCCCCGGTCGCCGCGAGGAACAAGAACCAGGCGTAGAGCCGTGCGGCGAACCGCTGGTGCCGAAGGAGCACGATCGCCCGCACGCCGTAGGCAATGAACCCGTCGATGAACACCGGGAACAGGTAGGACAAGGTCTCCCTGGCATGGATCGCGAGGGCGATCTGACGCAGTGCGTCGTACGAGAAGGCGAAGCCGGCCGCGCCGAGCAGGATGATCGCACTGCGGTCCCAGGCCGTCATTCCGCGCAGGCTGTAGCTCTCCTGCTGTTCGGTTCCGGCCGCCGTGTCTATGTGTGCGTGTGACATCAGAGGTTGCCCCCGTCGCGCGGGCTGATGTCCTGCCAGGCCGGGGTCTGCGAGATGGCTCTGTTCGCGTCGTAGAGCAGCGTTTCGACAGCAGTTCGGGAAGCACCCGCCTGCGTTCGATGTCCACGAGAACGGGCTCTGGCTCGCTTTCCGTGAAGCGGTCACGATTCGTGATCAGTGGGTGTTTCGAGTGCTCGGAGGATCTGTCGCACTTCCTGGCACCACTGGGCGGCGTCG